>JAVEDA010000336.1 GCA_030841195.1 Actinomycetota bacterium
ACATCCGCGAGACGTTCCGCCGGATGGCGATGAACGACGAGGAGACCGTCGCGCTCATCGCCGGCGGGCACTCCTTCGGCAAGACGCACGGCGCGGGCCCCGCCGACAACGTCGGCCCCGAGCCGGAGGCGGCTCCCCTCGAGGAGCAAGGCCTCGGCTGGCGCAGCACGTACGGCAGCGGCAAGGCCGGAGACACCATCACCAGCGGACTCGAGGTCACCTGGACCAGCACACCGACGCAGTGGGGAGCCGGCTTCTTCCAGAACCTCTTCAAGCACGAGTGGGAGCTGGTCGAGAGCCCGGCCGGTGCGAAGCAGTGGGTTGCGAAGGATGCCGAGGCGGACGTGCCGGATGCGCACGACAGCTCGAAGAGGCACCGCCCGACCATGCTGACGACCGACCTCGCACTGCGGCTCGACCCGGCGTACGAGAAGGTCTCGCGGAACTTCTACGAGCACCCGGAGCAGTTCGCCGACGCGTTCGCCCGCGCCTGGTACAAGCTCCTGCACCGGGACATGGGCCCAGTCACCCGCTACCTCGGCCCGTGGGTGCCGGAGCCGCAGCTGTGGCAGGACCCGGTGCCGGCCGTCGACCACGAGCTGGTCGGCGACCCTGACGTCGCCGCGCTCAAGGCGAAGGTCCTCGACTCCGGGCTGTCGGTCTCGCAGCTGGTCCGTACGGCGTGGGCTTCGGCCGCGTCGTTCCGCGGCACCGACAAGCGTGGCGGGGCGAACGGCGCGCGGATCCGGCTGCAGCCTCAGCGCGACTGGGCTGTCAACGACCCGGCTGAGCTGGCGACCGTGCTGCAGACCCTCGAGGGGATCCAGCAAGAGTTCAACGGATCTGGGGCGAAGATCTCGCTCGCCGACCTGATCGTGCTGGCCGGCGGCGCGGCGGTAGAGAAGGCGGCGAAGGACGCCGGTCACGACGTCACGGTGCCGTTCGCGCCGGGCCGGACCGACGCCTCCCAGGAGAACACCGACGTCGAGACGTTCTCGGTCCTCGAGCCGCGGGCCGACGGCTTCCGCAACTACCTGCGCGCGGGCGAGAAGCTGCCGCCGGAGACGCTGCTGCTGGACCGAGCCAACCTGCTGACTCTCACCGCTCCCGAGATGACGGTGCTGGTCGGTGGCCTGCGCGCGCTGGGCGCGAACGCCGGCGGCTCGACGGCGGGGATCCTCACCGATCGGCCGGGCGTGCTCACGACGGACTTCTTCGTGAACCTGCTCGACATGGGCACGGAGTGGAAGCCGTCTGGCTCGGTGGAGAACGTCTACGACGGCCGGGCCCGCGGCACCGACGACGTCCGGTGGACCGCCACCGCGGTCGACCTCGTCTTCGGCTCGAACTCCCAGCTCCGGGCGATGGCCGAGGTCTACGCGGCCGGCGACGCGCAGGAGAAGTTCGTGCGCGACTTCGTCGCTGCCTGGGACAAGGTCATGACGCTCGACCGCTTCGACCTCGCCTGATCGCGACGTCCGGGCCGGCCGCAAATCGGCCGGCCCGGATTACGGGGTCAGGGCAACAAGCAGGCGAGCGCCAAGGTCCGCCGCGTCGAGATCCACGAGGTCGCGGTTGCGTTCGGCCCACCGGCCGGAGGCGAGGTCATCACGGAGGCTGTGCACCGCCCTCCGCTCGGCGTCCGGCCCGACGCTGGCCCAGACCGCCGGCGCGGCCGAGGGCTATTGGCTGCGTTCCTCAGCGGACTCGTCTTCCCGTTCACCTGGGCGGCGTGGTACCTGGTAGATGAGCGCCCCTGCTCCAGATAACGACCGCTCAGTAGGGGCACCTACCGTTCATGTCCTCTGCTCCGATGAGTCGGGCGCCGCTGGCGCGTCTACAACCAACAGGCAGAAGACCGACGCTAGGAGTGTCATGAGGACAAGCGGGACGAGGCATGCGTCGCCTCCGCGAACGAAGGCTCATCAGGCGTTGGCTCCCGGCGCCGGTGTAATGCGGATCGAGGTGTAGGAAATGGTCAAGCTCACGTACATCAACAACATGTCCCTCGACGGCTACATCGAGGACCGGCACGGCGCGTTCGACTTCGGCCCCATGGACGACGACCTCTTCGCGGCGTACACCGAGCTCCTCGGCACCGTCGGGACGTTCCTCTACGGGCGCCGGCTGTACGAGACGATGGCCGGCTGGGAGACCATGCCAGAGCTAGCCGCACAATCCTCCCTCGCAGCGGACTTCGCGCACGCCTGGCAAGCGCCCAACAAGATCGTCTACTCCACGACCTTGGCAACGGCGCCGACAGCCAACACCCGAATAGAACGCGCCTTCGACATCAGCGCCGTGCAACAGCTCAAGGCCGACGTGAGCCGCGATCTCACCGTGGGAGGCGCGGACCTCGCATCCCAGGCTCTGACCGCCAGCCTCGTCGACGAATGCAATCTGTTCGTCTGGCCCGTAGCCGTAGGCGATGGCAAGCCCGCCCTCCCACCCAACGCCAGACTCAGCCTTGAACTCCTTGACGAGCGCCGGTTCGCAAACGGGGTCATGCTCCTCCGGTACCGCCCAAAGCCGCAGTGACAGCTCCGAGCACCATGGATGATGCCGGTCAGCTCGCCACGGGCCCTCGCCGACCGCCGTAGGAGGCGACCAGCGCGTCGGCCACGGTGGCGGCGTCCGTCTGGGCCAGGGCAGTCGGGTACTCAGGCAGCAGGTCGTCCCAGACGACCAGCCACGACCCGAACAGCTGGGCCTGACCTTCGGGACGTGCGAAGAACCAGACGTGCAGGTGGGCGCCGCCGTCACCGATGCGGTAGACGTGA
>JAVEDA010000461.1 GCA_030841195.1 Actinomycetota bacterium
GCGCCGCGACGAGGTCGTCGCCGCGGGCCAGCGCATCGTCGCGGGGCTGGCCGAGCAAGCCATGGTCGTCGGCGACGGAACGCCGGCCCCCGGCCCCGACCGCCTCGACGCCGCAGTGCGGTCCCTCGCAGCCACGTACGACGAGCAGCGGGGCGGCTTCGGCGACGCCCCGAAGTTTCCCCCGTCGATGGTGCTGGAGATGCTGCTGCGCCACCACGCCCGGACGGGGGACGCCGGTGCGCTCCGGATGGCGGCGGACACTTGTGCAGCGATGGCCCGCGGCGGCATCTACGACCAGCTGGCCGGCGGGTTCGCGCGCTACTCGGTCGACGCGGCCTGGGTGGTGCCGCACTTCGAGAAGATGCTGTACGACAACGCGTTGCTGCTCCGCGTCTACACCCACCTGTGGCGAGCGACCGAGTCACCACTGGCCCGGCGGGTGGCTCTGCAGACCGCCGACTGGATGGTCCGCGACCTGCGCACCGCCGAGGGCGGGTTCGCCTCGGCGCTGGACGCCGACACCGACGGCGTGGAGGGACTGACGTACGCCTGGACACCGGCCCAGCTGGTCGAGGTGCTCGGCCCGGACGACGGCGAGTGGGCCGCCGCCCAGCTGCAGGTCACCCCGTCGGGGACCTTCGATGAGGGAGCGTCGACGTTGCAGCTGCCCGTCGACCCCGACGACGAGGGGCGGTGGGACTCGGTGCGGGCTGCCCTGCTCCAGGCCCGCGACGCGCGGCCGCAGCCGGCCCGGGACGACAAGGTGGTCGCGGCCTGGAACGGGCTGGCCGTCGCGGCCTTGGCCGAGACCGGCGCGCTCCTGGACCGGCCCGACCTGGTGGCGGCTGCGACCGGGGCCGCCGACCTGGTGCTGCGGCTGCACGTCGTCGACGGCCGCCTGCGCCGGGTGTCCCGGGACGGCGCGGTCGGCACGCCCGACGGCGTCCTGGAGGACTACGCCGATCTGGCCGAGGGGCTGCTCACCCTGGTCGCCGTGGACGGCGACCCCCGCTGGCTCGGGCACGCCGGCGCCCTGCTGGACACCGTGCTCGAGCGGTTCGCGGACGGGTCCGGTGGCTTCTACGACACCGCGGACGACCGCGACGACGTGGCCCTGTCGGCGCTGCGCCGCCAGCAGGACCCGACCGACAACGCAACCCCGGCCGGCTGGTCGGCCGCCGCGGGTGCCCTGCTGACCTACGCGGCGTACACCGGATCGGCCACCCACCGCGAGGCCGCCGAGGCTGCCCTCGGCGTCTACGGTCGCCTCGCCGACCACGCCAGGTTCGCCGGCTGGGGGCTGGCCGTGGCCGAGGCGCTGGTCGACGGCCCGCGCGAGGTCGCTGTCGTCGGCCCGGCGGGGGACCCCGTCACCCGGGCGATGCACCGGACCGCGCTGCGCGGCACCGCTCCGGGAGCGGCGGTCGTGCTCGGCGATCCTGGCCCGGCGGGCGGCGAGCACGCGGTGCCGCTGCTGGCCGACCGTCCGCTGGTCGGCGGCCGGCCCACGGCGTACGTCTGCCGGCACTTCGTCTGCGCTGCCCCCACCACCGACGTCGACGCCCTCGCCGACCTGCTGCGCTAGACCCGCCTGAGTTCACAATGATCACGGTTCCGTGATCGTTGGTGGTCGACCGCGCTGAATTCGGCACGGTAGGTGTGGGTTCACCGCGGTAGGGGGCGTGGAGGGCGCTGCTCAGCCCACGGTGAACATGGCCGGGTCGCCCTAGCAGAGTGGCTGTAACGGTGTAATCATCGTTGCATGACGACAGACAACAGCACCGACGAGACCGCGGGGACCGTGCGCGGCTGGTTCACCGGCCGCCTGCCGCAGGACTGGTTCACCGGCCCGGTGGACGTGCGGGTGGACCGCGAGGAGATCACCGTGGTCGGCACCATGCCGCCGCCCGAGGTCGGGGCGGACGCCTCGGACGCAGAGCGGGCGGCCGCGGCCGACGGCCGGGCCCGCAGCTTCCGCGAGTCGACCCGCGAGCAGCGGATCGCGATCGCGCGCGAGGCGGAGCACCGCTTCGACCGCAAGGTCGCGTGGGGGGTCGAGGTGGACGGGCGCCGAGCGCTGTTCACCCACCTGGCCGTGCCGGTCATGACCCGGCTGCGCCAGCCCGAGCGGCTGGTGCTCGACACCTTGGTCGCCGCCGGCGTGGCCCGGTCCCGCTCCGAGGCGCTGGCCTGGTCGGTGCGGCTGGTCGGCTCCAACGCCGAGGCCTGGCTGGGCGAGCTGCGCGAGGCGATGCAGCAGGTCGAGCAGGTCCGCGCGCAGGGGCCGGACCGGACCGAGTAATCCCGGAGCCTTCCGGTCATTGCTGGTACGCCGGTCAGTGCTGGTAGGTCACCAGCGAGACCGCGATGTAGTGCACGCACCACGCCCCGAGAGTGAGAGCGTGGAACACCTCGTGGAAGCCGAACCAGCGAGGCGACGGGTTGGGTCGCTTCAGGGCGTAGACGACCGCGCCCACGCTGTCGCGGCCGCCGCCTATCGCCAGCTGAGTGACGCCGGCGGCGCCGCCGGTCTGGTAGATCTCCGGGATGTAGAACACGGCGACCCAGCCCAGCGCCAGGTAGATCGGCGTGTAGAGCCAGCGCGGAGCGCCCACCCACAGCACCCGGAACGCGATGCCCCCGAGGGCCGCGGTCCAGACGATCCAGAGCAGCACAGTGCCGCCGTGCTCGGGCAGCAGGATCACCGCGAACGGCGTGTAGGTGCCGGCGATGATGAGGAAGATGTTCGAGTGGTCCAGCCGCTTGAGCTGCCGCTCGACCGTCGGTGACCAAGAACCTCGGTGGTAGAGCGCGCTGGCCCCGAACAGCAATGTCGACGCCGCGATGAAGACGGCGTTCGCCACGGTCTCGGCGGTGCCGTCGGACAGGGCCACCAGGACGGTGCCGGCGGCCAGGGCGACCGGGAACGTGCCGGCGTGCAGCCAGCCCCGCAGCTTGGGCTTGACCGCCCGCACGACCTCCTCGACGACGCCGACCGGCTCGTCGGGAGTGGAGGACATTGCCCGACGATAATCTACGGAACCGTAAGTTACCAACGGGTACGGATCACCACCGGATGCACACGTGGTGAACACGGGACCCTGGGTGGCCGGGTCTACGCTGGGCGACCGTGCGAGACCTGCTGTACGGCTTCTACGCGCGACGCATCGCGGCCTCGTTGGACCCCGAGCAGATCCCGCGCCACGTCGGGGTCATCCTCGACGGCAACCGCCGGTGGGCGAAGGCGTCCGGCGCTCCGAAGTCGCGCGGCTGGCGGGCCGGCGCCGACAAGGTCGAGGAGGTGCTCGGCTGGTGCGACGAGGTCGGTGTCGAGGTCGTCACGCTGTGGCTGTTGTCGACCGACAACCTCAACCGGCCGGCGTCCGAGCTGACCCCGCTGCTCGCGATCATCGAGGGGCTGGTCGACGACATCGCGAACGCGGGCCGCTGGCGGGTGCACCCGGTCGGCGCGCTGGACCTGCTGCCCGCGGACACCGCGCGGGCACTCAAGGACGCAGCCA
>JAVEDA010000349.1 GCA_030841195.1 Actinomycetota bacterium
CCGGACTCGGCCAGCATCAGCAGGTGGGCCAGGTCGGCGAGCCCGAGCCCGCGGTGCAGCAGGCCCGCGTCCCCGATCTCCAGGGCGTAGCCGGCCTCGACCAGCTCGGGCGCCGGTCCGCTGCTGATCCGCGCGTCTGCGCCGAGGTAGCCCTCCGGCAACGTCCCGGTCATCTCGTCGCCCCGGTCACATCGCCGCCGCCCTTGGCACCGAGAACAGCGTCGGCGCCCCGCCGGTCACCAGGAACACCACCGGCCCGGCCGGCGGGTCACCCAGCAGCGCAGCCATCGCCTTCGCCGCGAACACCGGGTCCAGGAACACACCTTCGGTACGCGCGACCAGCGCGGCGGCCGCGTCGCCCTCGACCGATCGCTGCCCGTAGCCCGGACCCAGATGGCCACCGCGCACCAGGACGTCCGAGGTCTCGTCGGCAGCCGCCACCACCCCGACCAGCTCGGCCGCACCGCGCGCCAGCTCCTCGACGCGCGCCACGCACTCGTCGGCCGGCCGGCTCACACTCACGCCGACCACGTCGTAGGGAAGCGCCAGCCACCGGGCCCCCGCCACCAGGCCGGCCTGGGTCCCGCAGGAGCCGGTCGCGAGCCACAGCTGCGTGGGGGCAAGCCGCACCGCAGCCAGCTGCCAGGCCAGCTCGAGGCTCGCCGCGACGTAACCGAGAGCCCCCCGCGCGGTGGCACCGCCGCGGGGCAGCACGTAAGGCCGACGGCCGGCGGCCCGCAGCACCGCGGCGGTCTTGTCTATCGCGGCGTCGACCGAGGTGCGTTCCGGGTCGCCGGTGAAGGAGATCTCGGCGCCGGCCAGCTCGGCGAGCATCCGATTCCCGGTCGCCGATGGCGCGGCGTCCCCGTAGAAGAGAAGGTGCGCGTCCAGTCCGGACCGCCGGGCTGCCAGCGCGGCCAGCATGGCCCAGTTCGACTGCGCACCGGCGCCGGTGACCAGGCAGTCGCAGCCCTGGTCCAGCGCGTCGCCGATCAGGAACTCCAGCGCCCGCACCTTGTTGCCGCCCAGGCCCAGGCCGGTCAGGTCGTCGCGCTTGAGCCACACCTCGACGCCCGCGGCGGCGGACAGCCGCGGCGCCGGCCGCAAGGGTGTCGGGGTCGTCGCCAGCTCGACCCGCGGCAGCGAGTGCAGCCCCGTCATCACGACCCGCCCCGTGCGGCAGCGGCAGCGAGGACGCGGTCGACGAGCTCGCCGGTCGCACCCAACGCCGACCGCGGGTCGAGCAGCCGCCCCAGCAGCTCGTCGAGATCTCCGTCGCCGGCCGGCTCGAGCAGCTCAGCCACCGTCGGGTCGGCCCGCAGCGCCGCAGCGAAGGTCAGGCCGCCATCCAGGCCGGCCATCGTCGCGGCGTAGACCGCTTGGTGCGCCGCGTGCTTGCCGATCCGATCCGTGAGCGCGCGCAGCACCGGCTCCGACAGCACGTACCCCTCGCGGGCATCGATGTTCGCGAGCATCCGATCTGCGTGCACCTCCAACCCCTCGAGCAGCCGGCAGGCCAGCCCTAGCGCGGTCGCGGTGAGCAAGCAGGCCTCGGGAACGACCAGCCACTCCGCCTTCCAGGCCCGGCCGTCGCGCTCGTGCTCGTGCACCATGCCCTCCACCGCGACGCCCGCGTCGGCGCGCACCAGCCGGGCCAGCGTCCCGAGATGCTCCGAGAGCTCCGGGTTGCGCTTGTGCGGCATGGTGATGCTGCCGACCTGACCGGGGGTGAACGGCTCGGACACCTCGCCGATCTCCGGCCGCTGCAGCTGGTACACCTCGTTGCCGATCTTGCCCAGGGTGCCGGTCACCATCGCCAGCAGGTTCATCACCTCCGCGACCCGGTCCCGCGCGGTCAGCCAGGCGATGTCCGGCGCCGCCAGGCCCAGCCGCGCCGCGAACTGCTCGAGCAGCGGCACCGCCGACGTACCCCAGAACTGCATCGTGCCGAGCGCGCCCCCGAGCTGCGCCACCTCCCAGCGCCGCCTCCCCTCGCCCAGCCGGTCGCGGTGACGGGCCAGCTCCGATGCCCACACGGCGGCCTTGAACCCGAAAGTCACCGGCAGGCCGGGTTGGCCGTGCGTCCGGCCGCACATGACGGTGTCGCGGTGGGTCCGGGCCAGCGCGAGGGCGGCCTGCTCGGCCCGGCGCAGGTCACGGTCGAGGACGTCACCGACCGCACGCAGCACGAGGCTGGTCCACGTGTCCGAGAGGTCCTGCACGGTCGCGCCGTAGTAGACCCAATCGCGCGCGTGCTCGGGCAGCACGGACTGCAGGGTGCGGATCAGGCCGAGGGTCGAGTGCCCGGTCGCGCGGGTCTGCTCGGCCACGTGCTCAAGGTCGATCTTGGTGATGTCGGCGCTCGACCGGATCGCCTCGGCGGCCTCGACCGGCACCAGCCCGAGGTCGGCCTGTGCCTCGGCGAGCGTCGCGAGGATCTCCAGCCACGACTGGAAGCGTCCTTCGTCGTCGAGCAGTGCATGCACCTCGGGCGTACTCCACAGGTGGCGGTAGACGACGGAGTCGGCGAGGTGCGCCCCCATCGCCGCCGCCTCAGCCGATCTCGGCCGGGCTCAGCACCTCGACGCCGGTCAGGCTGCGCAGCGCGGTGCGGATCTCGTCGAGGCTGGTGCCCCACGGAACGACGGCCCGCCCGGGCTCGACCTGGACCCCGCGCTCGAGCAGGCAGCACTTGGTCAGCGCGAGGCTTCCGTCCGACGTCGCCTGGTCGCGCCTGCGCGGGCAGATGTCGACGCGCGCCGGCTCGTCACCGAAGAAGTGCCGATGGAACTGCAGCGAGCGCTCGCAGCCGATCATCAGCCAGTCCTCGCGGACCGCCGGCCGCGTGTCGAGGAACGACACCTCGCCCGGCAGGTCCACCCCCGAACCGCGACATGGCAACAGGTAATGGTCCGCGACGTTCCCGGCCGCGATCTCGCGGATGTCGACCGCGTCCAGGACGAGCTCCACCGGGGGCAGGTCCTCGTCGAACGCCACCACCTGCTCCGCCAGGTCGAACAGCTTGGCCGGCTCCGGCGGGACCACCTCGGTGACCCGGATCCGCACCGGTGCCGGCGCCCAGATGAAGTTCACGTGCTCGTAGCGCCCGAGCACGACGTAGGCGAGAGCACCGGGACGTTCGTTCGCCAGGGCGGCTCGGGCCAGCGCACTGGCGTTGCCGACGTCGGTCTCCGGAGACTCGACCCACACCACCTGGTCGGGCCCGGCCAGCAGGCGGGCCTCGACCACAGGAGAGAACAGAGGCTCGAGCGACTCCTTGCGGACGGCAACCAGCGCCACCCCGGCAGCACCCTTGAGCACCAGGTAGTCGGTGCGGCGGTAGACCTCCCGGCCGAGCAGCCACGAGACGAGGTCGACCTCGGTCAGCGGGACGTCGGTCTCCTGCATCGACAGGCCACGGTAGGGACGGGTGACGGTGTTGGGCTCCGGCAGCGGGATCATCGCAGGGCCAACGCCGCCGCGGTGTCGGCGCGCAGCCCCAGCCGCAGCGTCTCCAGCGTGATGACGTCGGACGTCGCGATATTGCCGAGGCTGGTGTTGGGCCCGAGATGCTGCACGAACCACGCCTGCTGGTCCTTGCGTGGCGCCTCGAAGATGACCTTGTCCAGCGGCACGCGCTCGGCGATGGCTGACACCAGCTCCTTGCGCACGGCGCCGTCCTCGTCGTACAGGCCGACCGTGCCGCTCTCGCGCCCCTCTGCGATGACCCAGCTCGCCCCCGCCTCGAGGTCGGCCGCCATCTCGGTCAGCCAGTTCTCGGTCACGACGGGGGTGTGGCCGTCCTTGGCACCGGTCTCGGCCAGCACCATGAAGTCGGCCGACAGCGACCGGACCAGGGCGGTCTTGGCGTCGCTGTCGAGGCGCTCGAGCCCGTTGGACACCTCGATCGCGTGCACCCCGATCTCTTCTGCCCACCGGCACAGCTCGGTGACCCGGCCCTGCGCGGCGGCGATCTCGAGCAGCGTCCCGCCGAGGCACACCGTGACATTGGCCGCGTCGCACACCGCGACCCGATGCTTGACCGTCGGGTCGATGTAGGAGATGCCCCAGCCGACCTTGAGGATGTCCACGAGGTAGCTGGTCTGCGCCAGCAGGGACTCGAGTGCGGCCACCGGAAGGCCCTTGTCGAGGGCGTGCGTCAGGCCGCGGTCACGCGGCTTCTGTGAGCGTTCCGGGAGATCGAGGAAGTCGGGACAGTCCCACACCGTGGCGCCTCCTTCGTCTTGCCTGGCCAGACCGTAGATGGCCCGCACTCGCGGTGTCTGTGCTCCCGCAGGACCAACGACTTGCCGTTCCTCGTCCTGCCGGGGCATTGAGCCACCGGGGCCGAGTTCCTAGCGTCTGCGCCGAGCCGACTGGAGGCGTCGTGGGTTCGAGACTCGTGGTGATCGGTGGCGGGGCGGCCGGCATGTCGGCAGCCTCTGCCGCGCGGCGGGACGACCCGCACCTGGAGATCGTGGTGCTCGAGACGGGTCCTGACGTGGCCTATGGCCTGTGCGGCATCCCCTACTACCTCTCCGGCGAAGTGGCACGGGCGGACCAGCTCCTCGCCTACCCGCCCGAGGTCTTCCGCGACCGGCGCCGGATCGACGTGCAGACCGGCGCGACCGCGCTGTCCCTCGACCCGGAACGCCACTCCTTGCGCGTCACGCAGCACGGCGAGGAGCGCACCGTGAACTACCACCGGCTGATCGTCGCAGCCGGCGGCGCCCCAGTCCTTCCGCCTCTTCCGGGACTCGACGACGACCTGGTGTTCACCGTGCGCTCCCTCGAGGACGCCGTCGCGCTGCGCAGCCTGCTCGACGCGGGCCGGATCGGGCGCGCGCTCGTCGTGGGAGGCGGGTACGTCGGGCTGGAGATGGCCGAGGCCCTGCGCACGCGTGGCGTGTCGGTCACGGTCGTCGAGATGCTCGACCAGGTGATGCCCAACCTCGACGGGCCGTTGGCTGCGCTGGTCGAGAAGGAGCTGCTCCGTCACGACGTCGACCTGCGGTTGGCCACCGGGCTGGAGCGGGTGGTCCGCGACGTCGACGGGCTGCACGCGGTGGTGGGGGGCGAGGTCATCGACGTCGACGCTGTCGTGGTGGCCGTCGGCGTCCGGGCTGCCGGCGGCCTGGCGGCGCAGGCCGGCGCTGCGACCGGCCCGGGCGGTGCGTTGACGGTCGATGACCGCATGCGCACAAGTCTTCCCGACGTGTACGCGTGCGGCGACTGCATCGCGCCGTACCACCGGGTGCTCGGCCGACCGGCCTTCGTGCCGCTGGGGCCCGCCGCGAACAAGACGGGGCGGGTCGCCGGCACGGTGGCCGCCGGTGGCGACGCCCAGTTCAACGGCATCGTCGGCACGGCTGTCGTCAAGGTGTTCGACCTGGCGGTCGCCCGCACCGGGCTCACGATGGCGGAGGCGGAGGCCGAGGGGCTCTCGCCGGTGGCGACCGATGTCGAAGGCCGGTCGCGGGCGAAGTACTACCCCGGCGCCCAGCCGGTGACGGTGCGCCTGGTCCACGGCGTGGCCGGTCGGTTGCTGGGGGCGCAGATGGTGGGCAACGACGGCGTGGCCAAGCGGATCGATGTGGTGGCCGCGGCGTTGCAGGCCGGCTTCGACGTCGACGACCTGGCGGACCTCGACCTGTCCTACGCCCCGCCGTACGCGCCGGTGTACGAGCCGATCCTGCTGGCAGCCCAGCGGGCCAGCAGCACCCTGCACCAGCAGCCGGTCCCGGCATGAGCGTCATGACCGGCGACGAGCCCGTGGCCGTGGTGACCGGGGGCTCGTCGGGCATCGGCGCCGCGACGGTGGAAGTCCTCGTCAAGGACGGCTTCCGGGTCGTCTCGCTCGACCTGACCCCGCCGACCGAAGGTCTCGCGGAGCTGAGCCTGCAGGTCGACGTCACCGACGTCGGCGAGGTCGACAGTGCGTTCGCGACCATCACCAGTGAGCTCGGCCGGCTCGACGTGATGGTCAACAACGCCGGCATCACGGGGTCGCAGGCTGCGACGACGCTGCACGAGACCCCGGTCGAGGAGTGGGACAAGGTCTTCGCCGTCAACGTGCGCGGCGTCTACCTCTGCACCCGCGCGGCGCTGCCGGTGATGATGAGCCAGGGCAGCGGCCACGTCATCACGACGGCGTCCGCGGCCGGACTGGTCGCCTTCCCGGGCCGGTCCGCCTACACAGCCTCCAAGGGCGCCGCGCTGATGCTCGCGAAGTCGGTGGCCGTCGACTACGCCCGGCACGGCATCCGGTCCAACGCGGTCTGCCCCGGCATGGTGCGCACGCCGATGACCCAGTGGCGCCTCGACATCCCGGAGCTGAGGGCGAAAGTCGAGGCCACCATCCCGTTCGGCCGGGTCGCCGAG
>JAVEDA010000371.1 GCA_030841195.1 Actinomycetota bacterium
CCACGTCGGGGGGGGTGGCGTGTCGTCTCAAGATCCGCGCGAGGGGGGGTACCACGAAGCCCCCGGACCGCGCGAGCGGTCCGACCGCCTTCCCCTTGCGAGCGGGCCGTCCGCACCCCCCGGGGGCTTCGTCGTGGAGGACGCTAGGAGCAGGGCGGGGGCCCGTCAACGCCTGGTCCGCCGCCGCTGTGGACCCACCTGGGGAGGACCTGGGGACAGTGCCGCCAGGGCGGTGGAGAACCGGCGGACCAGGCTGTGGACAGAGTTGGGGACGATCCACCGAACCGCCATTGACCTGCGGAAACGTTGTCCACCGGCTGTGGACGGAAGAAAGTCGGTAGCGTTTCTGAGGTGAGTCGCAGCGAGGCGCAGCCGGGGTTGCCGTTCCCCGAGGACGCCCAGGTCGAGGTACGGCGGTCGGCGCGCCGGCGCCGAACCGTGTCCGCCTACCGGGACGGCGACCGGACCGTGGTGCTGATCCCGGCCCGGATGACCCGGGCCGAGGAGCGCGAGTGGGTGGCCGTGATGCTCGAGCGGCTGGCCAAGCAGGACCGGAAGCTGCGGCCCAGCGACCGCGACCTGCTGGCCCGGGCGACCGAGCTGTCCCGGACCTGGCTGACCGGCCGGGCCAAGCCGGCCAGCGTGCGCTGGGTGGGAAACCAGGGCAGCCGCTGGGGCTCGTGCACCCCGGTGGACCGCACCATCCGGCTGTCCAGCCGGTTGCAGGGGATGCCGCCGTGGGTGGTGGACTACGTGCTGGTGCACGAGCTCGCGCACCTGCTGGTGCCCGGGCACGGGCCGGACTTCTGGGCCTTGGTCGACGAGTTCCCGCGCACCGAGCGGGCCCGGGGCTACCTCGAGGGCGTGTCGGCCACCGCCGGGCTCAACCTGTCGGACGACTGACCCGACGACTGCGCCGACGACTGACCCAGGGCCGCGCGAGCCCGCCGCACCAGGCGGGCGAGGTCCTCGACCGCCGTGCCCGGAAGGTCGCCGGCCAGGAGCTTGCCGATCGAGAACCAGGCCAGCTCGTCGGACTCGTCGCTCACCACGGGTTCCGCCCCGGGCGGCGCCACCACGGCGTACCGCACGTCCAGGTGCTCGCCGCAGGTACCGAAGGCGGTCGACAGCGCGTGCCGGTCCAGGTCGACCGGGGCGTCGTCGACCAGCCGGAGCCCGCCGATGCCGGACTCCTCGGTGGCCTCGCGCATGGCCGCGGCGGCCAGCGTGTCGTCCTGCGGCTCGCAGTGGCCGCCGAGCTGCCCCCAGAAGCCGCCCTTGCGGTGCAGCGTGAGCAGCACCCGTTCCCCGGTGTGGTCGAGCACCATGGCGCTGGCGGTGAGGTGCGCCGGGACGCAGCTGCGCAGCATCCCGTCGTCGTGGGTCCTCAGGTGCTCGACGTACGCCGAGCGCAGCAGCCGCTGCTGGTCGTCCGGGGCGGCCCAGCCGGTCAGGGTGCGCAGTGCGTCGGCGTGCAGCCCCGCCGTCACGGCTGGTCGGGCTCGGGCGGCGCAACCGTGTCGTCCAGGCCGGAGAGGTCCAGCGGCGCCGAGCCGCCGGTGGCGAAGCCGGCCGGGTCGTCCAGGTCGTCGGCCACCGGCAGCAGGTCGGGGTGCGCCCAGACCGCCTCACGGCCGTCCTGACCGCGCTCGGCGAGAACGGCCCGCCACAGGGCGGCCGCCTCACGCAGCCGGCGCGGCCGCAGCTCGAGGCCCACCAGGGAGGCGAAGGTCGCCTCGGCCGGCCCGCCGCCAGCCCGCCGGCGGCGCACGGTCTCGCGCAGGGCGGCGGCCGCGGGCAGCTTGCTGGTGGCCGCCGTGTCCACGACCTCGTCGACCCAGCCCTCGACCAGCGCCAGCGCGGTCTCGAGCCGGGCCAGGGCGGCCTTCTGCTCGGGGGTGTCCTCGGGCTCGAACAGCCCGCCGGTCATCGCCCGCTGCAGGGACTCCGGGTCGGTGGGGTCGATGCTGCCGACCGCCTCCTCCAGGCGCGCGGTGTCGACCGTGATGCCCCGCGCATAGGCGGCGACCGCATCGACGAGGTGGGCGCGCAGCCACGGGACGTGCGCGAACAGGCGCTGGTGCGCGGCCTCGCGCAGGGCCAGGTACAGCCGGACCTGGTCGGCGGGCACCTCGAGCCCGGCTCCGAAAGCGGTCACGTTGGCCGGCAGCAGTGCTGCGGTGCCGGCCGGCGCGAGCGGCAGCCCGACGTCGGTCGAGCCCACCACCTCGAGCGCGAGCGCTCCGATGGCCTGGCCGATCTGGGTGCCGAACATGGCCCCGCCGATGCTGCGCATCATCTGCTGCAGCGGCCCGGCCAGCGCGGCCGCCTGCTCGGGCATCGCGCCGAGCTGGGCCATCGGGCCGCCCTCGCCGGCGAGCATCGTGCCCATCGAGTCGACCACCTTGCCGGCCACCGGGTCGACCAGCTCGCGCCACGCGGGCAGCGTCGCCTCGACCCACTCCGCGCGGCTCCACGCCTTCACGGCGAACGTGCCGGCGGGGAACGCCGTGGCCTCGTCCAGCCACAGGTCCGCCAGCCGCATCGCGTCGAGGACCTGCTCGCGCTCGGCGGTGGCCACCGACCGGTCGCCGGCCGCGGACACGGCCTGCCGGGCGACGTCGCGAGCCAGGTCCCAGTTGACCGGGCCGCCCTGGTAGGACAGCAGCTGCCCCAGCCGGGAGAAGGCCGCGCCGATGTCGCCGCCGCCGCCCATCAGCGCCGCGAACGGGTCGGTCGGCTGGTCACCGGCACCCGGGGCGGGCTTGTCGTCGTCGTCCGGCGACCCGGGGTTGAAGCCGAAGGGGAAGTTGCTCACGTCTCGCCTCACGTCGGTCGGCCGACCAGTCGGGCCCGGCGTCACCGGGCTGGCAGGATGGGCGCACCATGACTTCTGCGCGTCCCACCGTATCCGCCACCGGGTGCAGTGACCTCGGGCGTATCTCTGCTGGTCCAACACCCACGGCCGCGGCGTGAGTTCCCACCTCGAGGCCGTCCCCGATGCGGTTCGCTCAGGGCGCAGCCCGCGCAGCCGCAAGCCGGTGGTCGCGGTGACCGGGGCGGCATCCGGACTGGGTGCGGCGGTCGCGGCCCGGCTGGTGGCCAACCCGGAGGTCGGCAAGGTCGTCGGCCTCGACGACCACCGCGGGCAGACCGAAGGGGTCACCTGGCGGGTGCTCGACATCCGCGACCCGGCGCTGGCGACCCGCCTCGCCAAAGTCGACACCGTGGTCCACCTGGCGCTGGACACCGAGCTGGGCGGCGACCGCCGGGTGCAGGGCGAGCTGAACGTCCGCGGGACCCAGACCGTGCTCACCGCGGCGGCCGCGACCGGCGTACGCCGGGTGGTGCTCTGCACGTCGGCGATGGTCTACGGCGCCCTGGCCGACAACGAGCTGCCGCTGCCCGAGGACGCGCCGCTGCGTGCGGTGCCGGACGGCGGCCTGCTCTCGGACTGGCTCGAGGTCGAGCGGCTGGCCGCCCAGGCGCCGCGCAGCCACCCGGGCCTGCAGGTCACCGTGCTCCGGCCGGCGACCGTCGTCGGCCCCGGTGTCGACAGCATGCTCACGCGGCACTTCGAGGCGCCGCGGCTGCTGGTGGTGCGCGACTCGTCGCCCCGCTGGCAGTTCTGCCACGTCGACGACCTCGCGGCCGCCCTGGAGCTCGCCGCGCTGGGCCGGGTGACGGGCGTCGTCACGGTGGGCTGCGAGGGCTGGCTGGACCAGGCCGAGGTCGAGCTGGTCTCCGGCCTGCGGCGGATCGAGCTGCCGGCGTCGCTGGCCTTCGGCACCGCCGAGCGGTTGCACCGGCTGGGCGTGATCCCGGCTCCCGCGAGCGACCTGCAATACGTGGTGCATCCCTGGGTGGTGCCCTCGACCCGGCTGCACGAGGCCGGCTGGCGACCGGCGTACGACAACGTCACCGCGCTGGGGCTGCTGCTCGAGCAGGTCCGCGGCCACCACGCGCTCGCGGCCCGACGGGTCGGCCGGCGGGACGCGACCATCGGCGCGGCTGGTGCCGCCGTGGCGGCCATCGGCACCGCCGCGCTGGTCCGGGCGGCCCGGCGGAAGCGGCGGTCGTGACGGCCGAGTTGGCCGGCGTGATCCGGCTGCTCGGCGTCCGCGAGGAGCCGCTGTCGGTGGACGAGGTCTTCGCGGCGGTGGCCGACCCGGGCGCGGGCGGGATCGCGCTGTTCGTGGGGACCGTGCGCGAGCAGGACGGCGGCCGTGGCGTCGCCGGCCTCGGCTACTCCGCGCACCCGAGCGTGCTCGACGACCTGCGGGCCGTGGCCGAGGAAGTCGTCGCTGCGCATCCAGTGCGGGCGCTGGCGGCGGTGCATCGGGTCGGCGACCTCGCCGTGGGGGACCTCGCGGTCGTGGTGGGCGTGTCCTGCCCTCACCGGGGTGACGCGTTCGCGGCCTGCCGGATGCTGATCGACGAGCTCAAGTCGCGGGTGCCGATCTGGAAGCACCAGGTGTTCGACGACGGCGGCGACGAGTGGGTCGGGCTGCCCTGAGCCGCGACTAGCCTGGGCTGCGTGTCCTCGCTCGTCTGGCTCGCGATCCCGCTGGTGGCCCTGGTGCTGGCCGTGCTGTGGGTGATCTGGACGAGCCGCACCCGCCCGCGGGCCGACACCCACGAGACGCTCGAGGAGCACGCGCGCTTCAAGGCAGCGTTCGACCCCGACCGCCGGGAGCCTCGCGACTGACGGCGTGAACCGCTCCGGCGAGCGGTGGCGCGCTCTCGTAGGCTTCCCGCCATGTCCCGCCGCGTGCTCGTCCTCGCCGTCGCCGGTTTCCTGACGGTGCTGCTGGCGGCAGTCGCGGCCCTGCTGCCCGTCCCGTACGTCGCGCTGCAGCCCGGCCCGACGACCAACACGCTCGGCGCGGTCGGCCAGACCGAGCTGATCCGCATCGAGGGCCGGAAGACCTATCCCGACAAGGGTCACCTCGACCTCGTGACGGTGTCGGTGCTGGGCGGGCCCCGGCACAGCCTCGACCTGGTGACCGCCCTGCGCGGCTGGCTGGACGACTCGGTCGCCGTCGTGCCCGAGGAGACGGTCTACCCCAAGGACGAGACCGCGCAGCAGGCCGAGCAGCAGAGCGCCGCCGAGATGAGCGACTCGCAGGAGAACGCCACGACGGCCGCGCTGCGGTCGCTCGGCATCCCGGTCCAGTCGACCGTCGTGGTGCAGGACCTGCCGACCGGCTCGCCGTCGGCGGGCAAGCTGCGCAAGGGCGACGAGATCGTCTCGGTCGACGGGAAGGCGGCGACCGGCGGGGCGTCGCTGCGCGCCGCGGTGACCGCGCACAAGCCGGGCGACACGATCCCTATCGTCGTACGCCGGGCCGGCCGCACGGTGCGTACGACGGTGACCGCGGCGGCCGCACCTGACGACGGCCGCACGGTGATCGGCGTCGTCACGCGTGACAAGGCGACCTACCCGTTCTCGGTGAAGATCTCGCTGAAGGACGTCGGCGGCCCGAGCGCCGGACTGATGTTCGCGCTCGGCATCGTGGACAAGCTGACGCCGGGGTCGCTGACGGGCGGCAAGTTCATCGCCGGCACCGGGACCATCGACGACGCGGGGAACGTCGGCGCCATCGGCGGCATCACCCAGAAGATGATCGGCGCTCGCCACAACGGCGCGACCGTCTTCCTCTCCCCGGCCGAGAACTGCGCCGAGGCGAAGTCGACGGTGCCGGACGGGATGCGGCTGGTGAAGGTTCGGGCCCTCGACGACGCCATCGCGGCGCTGGACGACCTGCGGGCCGGCCGCACCGCCGACCTGCCGCGCTGCTAGCCGCTCAGGCTCGCGGCCCTCAGTCGGACAAGGTGTCGGCCAGGGCGTCGGCCAGCCCGGGCACGAGGTCCCGCCCGGTCAGCACCGAGGTCTCGCTGTCGTGGGCCCGCATCCGCAGGGCGGCCGAGCGTGACCCGTCCCGGAGCACCGCCACGACCAGCCGCACCTCCTGGCGCTCCGGGTGCTGGGCCAGCCAATGCAGCGCCTCCGACTCGTCCTGCGGCATGCCCTGCTCGACGGCCGGGGGCACCATCAGCCGCTCGACGGCCAGCGCCGTTCCCAGCACTTCGGCCGGCCAGACGATGCCTGCCAGCAGCTCGTCCAGGCTCGCGTGCTCGGGCAGCTCGCCCTGGTCGACGGGCGTGAGGCCACCGGGTTCGCCCGGCACCAGGCCCAGCTCGGCGGCGAGCTGGGGCTCCCGTCGGAGCAGGTCAGCGGTCTCCACCAGGGCGAACAGGTGCGGCGGCTGGTCCCACCCCGCAGCCGCGGCATGCCGCTCGATGTCGAGGGTCAGCCGGTCCAGCCGACTATTGCTGCCGGCGTTGCTGGCCGGTCCGGCCGGTTCGGTCATGCCGAGATCCTCCCCCGAGCGACCGGATGGCCGGGAACTACCCCCAGTGTCGGTAAGTTGACGCAGGGACGACGCGCACCCCGCGCCGGCTCAGCCGCACGCTCGGCTCGACGGAACGGACACACCACGTGAGCTTCGACACCCCGGCCCCGGCGGGTCCGCCCAGGCGCCCGGTCTCGGCGCCACGGCGCCGCGGCCGCACCCTGCTCCCCACCCTGGTCATTCTTGGGGTGCTGCTCATCGCGTTCAGCATCTTCACCGGCTTCTACACCGACCTGCTCTGGTTCCGCTCCGTGGGCTACACCTCGGTGTTCACCCGGACGCTCGGGGCCCGCTCGCTGCTGTTCTTCGTCTTCGGGCTCGTCTTTGCAGCCGCGGTGGCCGTCAACTTCGTGGTCGCGTGGCGCACCCGACCGGCGTACCAGGCGATGATCCCGGGGCAGCAGGAGCTGGACCGCTACCGGATGGCGCTGGACCCCTACCGGCGGGTCGTCGTCGGCGTCGTCGTCACGCTGATCGGGCTGATCGGCGGGTCGGCCGCGGCGGGGGAGTGGCGCACTTACCTGTTGTGGCGCAACGGGGTGTCCTTCGGCGTGAAGGACGCGCAGTTCGGCAAGGACATCTCGTACTTCGCCTTCGACCTGCCGTGGTACCGGTTCGTGCTCGGCTTCGCGTTCGCCGTGGTGGTCGTGTGCTTGCTCGCCGCCGCTATCACGCACTACCTGTACGGCGGGCTGCGACTCCAGGCGTTCCTCGGTGAGCGCGCCACGGCCGCGGCACGGGTGCACCTGTCGGTGCTCCTGGGCGCCTTCGTGCTGCTCAAGGCGATCGCCTACTGGCTGGACCGCTACGGCCTGGCCGTCGGCGAGCACAAGGTCAACAAGACCGGCTTCACCGGCCTGACGTACACCGACGTCAACGCGGTGCTGCCGGGTCGCACGATCCTGGCGATCATCTCGCTGATCTGCGCCGGCCTGTTCTTCGCCAACATCGCCCGGCGGACCTGGCTGCTGCCGGGGGTGGGCGTCGGGCTGCTGCTGCTCTCGGCTCTGCTGATCGGCGGCATCTACCCCGCGCTGGTGCAGCGCTTCCAGGTGGCTCCGTCGCAGTCGGAGAAGGAGCAGCCCTACATCAAGCGGAACATCGAGGCGACGCGGACGGCTTACGGCATCGGCCCCGACAAGGTGAAAAAGGCCACGTACGACGCGACGCTGACCGCCGACCCGAAGATCCTCGCGACCGACACCGAGACGATCGACAACATCCGGCTGCTCGACCCGCTGCTGCTGAGCCCGACCTACAAGAACCTGCAGCAGATCAAGGCCTACTACGACTTCCCGACCTCCCTCGACGTCGACCGATACGACCTGCCGGGCGGGCGGCGCGACGTCGTGATGGCGGTGCGCGAGGTCAGCATCATCGGCCTGCCGGACGCCCAGCGGAACTGGATCAACGACCACACGCAGTACACCCACGGCTTCGGCTTCGTCGCCGCCCTCGGCGACGAGGTCGACGGCGGCCGCCCGTCGTTCGTCTCCTCCGACATCCCGCCGGTCGGGCAGATCGACGTCAAGCAGCCGCGCATCTACTTCGGCCAGGAGTCGCCGACCTACAGCATCGTCGGAGCGCCGAAGGGTTCGACGCCGCGCGAGCTCGACTACCCGGACGACTCGGCGAGCTCGGGCCAGCGCAACACGACGTACGTGGGCAAGGGCGGGGTGCCGCTCGGCTCGCTCTGGCACAAGGTGCTGTTCGCGATGAAGTACCAGGAGACGAACATCCTGCTCTCGGGCCGGGTCAACGCCGACTCCAAGATCCTCTACGTGCGCGAGCCGAAGCAGCGCGTCGAGAAGGTGGCACCGTGGCTGACCCTCGACGGCGACCCCTACCCGGCGGTCGTCGACGGCCGGATCAAGTGGATCGTGGACGGCTACACGACGAGCAACGGCTTCCCCTACTCCACCCGGAGCACCCTCGAGGACGCCACGAGGGACTCGCGCACGACGGTCGCCAACCAGCAGCTCGTCACGCCGGTCAAGCAGGTCAACTACATCCGCAACTCGGTCAAGGCGACGGTAGACGCATACGACGGGACCGTCACTCTCTACCAGTGGGACGAGCAGGACCCGGTCCTCAAGACCTGGATGAAGGCGTTCCCCGGCACGGTGCAGCCGCGCTCCGAGATCAGCGACGACCTGATGACCCACCTGCGTTACCCGCAGGACCTGTTCAAGGTGCAGCGCACGCTGCTCGCCAACTACCACGTCAGCAACCCGCAGACGTTCTACAGCGGCAGCGACTTCTGGCGGATCCCGGACGACCCGACGACCGGAACCACGGCCGCGGCCACGGCGCAGCCGCCGTACTACGTCACGCTGAAGATGCCGGGCCAAGGCGAGTCGTCGTTCCAGCTGACGTCGACGTACGTGCCGACCGGTGAGCGCAACAACCTGGCGGCGTTCGTCGCGGTCAATGCCGACCCTGGCCCGGACTACGGCACCTTCCGGGTGCTGCAGCTGCCGCGGTCGCTGCAGATCAACGGCCCGTCGCAGGTGCAGAACCAGCTGGAGTCGGACGACGCCGTCGCCGAGCAGATCAACATCCTCAAACGCGGCACGAAGGTGAGCTACGGCAACCTGCTGACGTTCCCGATCGGCGGCGGCCTGCTGTACGTCGAACCCGTCTACGTGCAGGCCGAAGCCACCACGTCGTTCCCGCTGCTGCGCAAGGTCCTGGTGTCGTACGGCAACAACGTGGCCTTCGAGGACACCTTGCAGCAGGCGTTGGACTCGTTGTTCGCCCAGCAGGGCGAGAGCGCGCCGGAGGCCGGTGGTGGGACGACGACGCCGCCGCCGTCGGGTGGTGGCGGGACGGCCGACAACCCGGCGCTGACCCGTGCGCTGCAGGACGCCAAGAACGCGATCGCGGCGGCCGATGAGGCCCTGAAGGCAGGCGACTTCGCGGCCTACGGCCAGGCCCAGAAGGACCTGCAGGCCGCCATCAACCGGGCGGTCGCCGCCCAGGGCAGCGCGGCCACCGGGTCGCCCACGACGAGCCCGTCGGCAAGCCCGTCCGGCTCGGCGTCGGGCGCGCCCTCGGGGACGTCGTCGCCGTCCCCGTCGCCGTCGGGGTGACCCCGGCTGCGGCAGGGGTGATTTGCCGGTGCCCGTGGCGCTGACGTAGAGTTGGTGTCACGACGCGGGGTGGAGCAGCTCGGTAGCTCGCTGGGCTCATAACCCAGAGGTCGCAGGTTCAAATCCTGCCCCCGCTACCAGGAAAAGTGCAGGACGAGGGCCATGATCGCCGATCATGGCCCTCGTGCTGTGTGGGCACCATGTGGGCAGCGGGACCTGTCGCGTGCCCACGAGCGACACCGCCGAGGCGAGCCGTGGCGACACCAATGGACTTCGCCGGACGTCAGCGGATCGCCATTCGTGGATTCTCCGTTGTCGACCACACGACCTCTGGGTCGCTGTCCCACGGCTGTCCCAGACGATTGAAGAAGCCCTCGTCGGCGCGATCTCGCGCCGCGAAGGCGCGGTGCCGTGGGACGCGGTCAGCCTGGTGCTGGGCACCTTTGTAGGCGTCCGCCGAGAAGCCTCGGTCATTGTCGCTCACACGGGCGCGGTCCAGGCGGTGATGCCCCGGCTGCGCGACGAGGCGGTTCGGGCCCGAGTCGGGCACCGGCTGCGGGACCTGGCCGCGTCCGTGGATGCTGAACGTCTAGCCGCGCGGCGCTGACATGCGCCAGTTCAAGCCATCTGTCGCCCAGCCCCTGCGCGGGCGGTGCAGTGCCGGGCACCGGTGAAGAACGGGGACGACCCTGGACGGCGCTGCAAGAAGAAGGCCATCCTCGGTGGCCTGGTCTGCCGTAGCCACGGCGGGCAGCTGCCTTCGGTGCGCGAGGCAGCGGCTCGCACCGTCGAGGACGCCGGGCTTCGGCTGCTCGCGACCGACGAGCCGTGGCGGTGCTTGAGTTCCTGATGTCGGAGAGCGTCAGCGAGCCGGTCCGGCTACGCGCCGCGGTGGAGATCTTGGAGCGGGCGGGCATCCGCGGGGGAGTGGAGATCGGGCCGCTGCCGCAGGAGGAGTCGCCGATCGTGGTGCTGGAGCAGCGCCTAGCAACGCTTACCCGGCGATTGACTGAAGCGTAGGCGCTGGGCACGGAGCCTGGGTGGCAGCGAAAGCGGCCGAGCCGGATGATCATCCGCCAGTTCCGGGGGGCTAACCCTGGTTGCCCACCGTGACGGCCCATCAACGACCAGTGCCGGCTTGGGCCGATCGGTGTTGCCAGCCTGCACGCGGGAACCCACGGGTCATGGGGCGGCACACACGTGACAGCGGGCCATCGAGGTATGTGACCGATGGACTTCACCGAGCGGCAGCCCTTGTCGTCCTCGCGGTCGCTGGAGGACTGGCCGTCAGCCTTGCGGTCTCCGCGCCGACCTCCGATCAGGACGGTCCGTCCCTCGGGGCGACGGCCATTGCGGAGACAGCCCCCAGTGAGACGACAACCTCCGCGGACACGACGTCGTCAACGCCGCCGCCCACCGACATGTCGAGCACCGCATCCTCTTCGACCTCGCCGACGCCGACCACCTCAACAAGTCCGGTCGAGAGGACGACCAGTACGTCCGCCAGCGACCCGCCGACGACCAACTC
>JAVEDA010000402.1 GCA_030841195.1 Actinomycetota bacterium
GCTCTCGCTGGACCAGGTCGGGGAGGAGGCGCTCGCCGAGTGGAAGGCCGACGTCGACCTCGGCGACTACGTCGGTATCGAGGGCGAGGTCATCAGCTCCCGGCGCGGCGAGCTGTCGGTGCTCGCGACCCGCTGGGCGATGCTGGCCAAGGCCCTGCGCCCCCTGCCGGACAAGCACCACGGCCTCACCGACCCGGAGGCGCGGGTCCGGCTGCGCTACGTCGACCTCGCGGTCAACGCCGACTCGCGGCAGATGGTGCGCAACCGCGCGACCGTGCTCAAGTCGGTGCGCTCGACGCTGGACCGGCACGACTTCCTCGAGGTGGAGACACCGCTGCTGCAGCCGCTGCACGGCGGGGCGGCGGCGCGACCGTTCACGACCCACCTGAACGCGTTCGACCAGACGATGTACCTCCGGATCGCGATCGAGCTCTACCTGAAGCGGCTCGTCGTCGGCGGTCTGGACCGCGTGTACGAGATCGGCCGCAACTTCCGCAACGAGGGCGTCGACTCCACCCACAGCCCCGAGTTCACGATGTTGGAGGTCTACGAGGCCTACGGCGACTACAACACGATGGCGACCCTGACCCGCGAGATCGTGCTCGACGCCGCGCGGGCGCTGGGCTCGACGGTGGTGCCCGACGGGCGCGGCGGCGAGATCGACCTCGAGGCCGAGTGGGTGCACCTGCCGATCCTCGAGGCGGTGTCGAACGCCGTCGGCGAGGAGATCGACGTCGAGACATCAGCAGAGGTGCTGCGCAAGGTCGCCGACCGCCACGACGTGTCGCTGCAGCCGTCCTGGGAGGCCGCCGACATCGTCGTCGAGCTCTACGAGCAGCTGGTCGAGGACCACCTGCTGCAGCCGACCTTCGTCACCGACTACCCCGCCGCGGTCAAGCCGCTGGCCAAGCCGCACCGGTCCAAGCCCGGCCTGGTCGAGGCCTGGGACCTCATCATCGGCGGCGTCGAGCTGGCGCCGGCGTACTCCGAGCTGAACGACCCGGTCGAGCAGCGCCGCCGCCTGGTCGAGCAGTCGCGCAAGGCGGCCGGCGGTGACCCCGAGGCCATGCAGCTGGACGAGGACTTCCTGCGGGCGATGGAGTTCGGCATGCCGCCGCAGGGCGGGATGGGGCTCGGCATCGACCGGCTGATCCGGCTGCTGACCGGGGTGACCTCGCTGCGCGACACGATCGCCTTCCCGCTGCTCAAGCCCGAAGGGAGCTGAGCATGGACACCATCGCGGCCCTGGCGCCCCCGATCGTGGTCTGCGTGGCATTCATCGCCCTCGTCGTGGCAATCAAGAAGCGGGCCGACGCCGAGGACAAAGACGAGAGCTGAAAAGGCCTTTCCGCGGGGCCGCCCTTTTCAGTGCAGCCCGGCTTTCCACTCCCGATTGGTCGCCAATTGCCGGCGTACCGGCGATTGCATTTCGCATTCCTGCATTCCTGCATTACGCTCGGGCCGACAAACCTGGCGAGCAATTGGAGAAATGCCGTATGGCGCAGAAAGTGCAGGTCATCCTGGTCGACGACATCGACGGCGGCAGTGCCGACGAGACGGTGTCCTTCTCACTGGACGGGGTGTCCTACGAGATTGACCTGAGCACCAAGAATGCCGCGGCATTCCGCGACTCGCTGGCCCAGTACGTGGGCACCGCGCGCAAGGTCGGCCGCTCAGCCAGCCGCGGATCGGCCCGGCGGCGTTCCGGCGGGGGCGACAACCGCACCGCACAGATCCGGGAATGGGCCCGCAGCAACGGACACAAGGTCAATGAGCGCGGCCGCATCCCCGCCACAGTGATCGAGGCATACGAGAAGGCGCACTGAACTGAAGGCGCACGGAACTGAAGGCGAACTGAACAGTCGCCGTCCCCGATAGCGCTGGACGACATCACGCCGGCGGACCCGACATCACCCCTGCACACGTGATGTCGAGTCCGCCGGCGTGCTTTACGTGGTCGACTCCGGCTCAGGTGGTCGAGCCCGGCATCGTCGTGGTGGCGGTGAGGTCGTAGACGGTGACGCCGTCGACGGTCTGGGCGGCGAAGGTCTGTGCCACCCAGGTCGCGATGTCCGACGACGAGGACGACCCGCCGTTCTGCATCCCACCCAAGCCACCACTGCCGATGAAGTAGTGCACCTTCCCGGCCGCCACGTCGGCCTGGAACTGCGCCAGCGTCGGTGACGGGTCGCTGCCGTTGAAGCCGCCGATCGCCATCACCGGCAGCCCGGTGGCCAGCTGGTAGCCCGACGCGTTGTTCGACCCCACCGCCGCCGCCACCCAGGTGTACGACGGGGCGTTCGCCGCCAGCAGTGCCTGCATCGCGGCGCTCACCGAGCTGGCCGACAGCAGCCCGCCCAGGCCGCCGCCTGCGCCGCCGCGTGTGCCGCCGGGATTCCCGAGCTGCGGTGTCCCGGTCAGGCCCTGCGGCGGTGTGCCGGTCCGCCCGCCGGGTCCGAAGGCCGTCCGGGCACCGCCAGGTCCACCACGCGCACCGGCCACCGCCGGGCCCGCCGTCGGGATCGACCCGGTGTGCGGCTGGCTCGCGGTCTGCAGCGCGTACGCCGTGGGGCCGGCCAGCGAGGTCAGCACCGCAACCGCTGCGACCGCCGCGACCACACGGGCCGGCAGCAGAGTGACGAAAGCCAGCGCGAGCGCCGCGGCCAGGCCGACCACCAGCACCAGCGGCGCGAGCCACGGCACGAAGCCGCTGCTGCGGTGCAGCAGGACGAAGGCCCAGGCCGCGGTCAGTGCACTCGTCAGGGCGAGCGCCGCGCCAGCTGCCGGCAGTGCCCGGCGGCGCCAGAGCAGGACGGCGCCGATGCCCACCAGCGCACCGATCGCCGGCGCCAGGGCCACCGTGTAGTAGGCGTGGAAGATGCCCTGCATGAAGCTGAAGACCAGGCCCGTGACCAGCAGCCAGCCGCCCCAGAGGAGCGCTGCGGCCCTGGTCCGGTCGGTCCGTGCGGCCCGACCCGCGACGATGAGCGCGGCCACCAGGAGGATCAGCGCGGCGGGCAGCAGCCAGGCCACCTGGCCGCCGTTCTCGGCGTTGAACATCCGGGTCCAGCCGGTCGCACCCCAGCCGCCGCCCGGCCCCGCAGCCCCACCGCCGCCGACGCTTCCGGTCTCGTCGCCGGTGAGCCGGCCGAGGCCGTTGTAGCCGAGCACCAGCTCCAGGATGCTGTTGTGCTGCGACCCGCCGATGTAGGGCCGCATCGAGGCTGGCACCAGCTCGACGACCGCGACCCACCAGCCGGCCGACAGAAGCAGTGCCCCGCCTGCCGCGAGCAGCGAGACGATCCGCTTGCGCAGCGGCGACGGCGCGGCCACCAGGTAGACCAGCGCGAAGGCGGGCACGACGAGCAGCGCCTGCAGCATCTTGGTCATGAAGCCGAGGCCCACCAGGGCGCCGGCCAGGACCAGCCACCGGGTGCTCGCCGTCTCGACCGCGCGAACCACGGCGTACGCGCCCGCGACGAGGGTGAGCACGAGCAGCGCGTCCGGGTTGTTGAACCGGAACATCAGCACCGCCACCGGCGTCAGCGCCGCTACCGACCCGGCGATCAGCGCAGCCGCGTGGCCGTGCCACCGACGTACGGTCGCGTGCAGCAGCCCGACCGTCGCGACACCCGTCAACGCCTGCGGCACCAGGATCGACCACGCGTTGAGCCCGAACAGTCGCACCGACAGCGCCATCACCCACAGCGACGCAGGTGTCTTGTCCACCGTGATGCTGCTCGCCGCGTCCGACGAGCCGTAGAAGAACGCCTTCCAGCTCACCGAGCCCGCCTGTGCGGCGGCGGAGTAGAAGGAGTTCGCCCAGCCGGACGCGCCGAGCCCCCACAGGTAGAGCAGGGCGGTCGCAGCTAGCAGACCGAGCAGGGTCGGCCGGCCCCACGCCGGGTCGCTGTCGGGACCCCGCAACAGACGCCGCGATCGCGACGGCGGGCGGGGCGAGGGCACGTCGTGGGCGGCAGTCGGGGGCGCGTCGGCAAGCGTGGTCATGGCGTGTTCTCCCGGTCATCGGTACGGCGGGTGGTCGGGGTGTTCCGGGAAGGACTCTCCGGGCCGCACCTGTGAGGTCACTGCCGGACGGCTGGGCGACGTGTGGGAGTGCTCACACCCCGCACGGGACCAAAGCCCCTAACGAGCCGGCAGCGTGCGGCACATCCTCGGAAGGCGGGTGGACAACTCGGTGCACCTGCCACGTCCGGAGGAACGTCATGAAGGCACTCGTCTACCACGGTCCGAACACCAAGAGCTGGGACGAGGTCCCCGACCCCGTGCTGATCGAGGTCGGCGACGCCATCGTGCGGGTCGACACCACCACGATCTGCGGGACCGACCTGCACATCCTCAAGGGCGACGTGCCCGCCGTGACCGAGGGCCGGATCCTCGGGCACGAAGGTGTCGGCACCGTCGTCCAGGTCGGCTCGGCCGTCCGCAACCACGCGGTCGGCGACCGGGTCATCATCTCCTGCATCAGCTCGTGCGGCGCCTGCACCTACTGCCGCAGCGGCAACCCCGCGCACTGTCTCGCGGACGAGGGCGCGGTCGGCATCGGCTGGATCCTCGGCCACCTCATCGACGGCACCCAGGCGGAGATGGTCCGCATCCCGTTCGCGGACAGCTCGCTCTACCGGCTGCCGGAGCACGTCCCGGACGAGGCCGCGCTGCTGCTGTCGGACATCTTCCCGACCGGCTTCGAGATCGGCGTGCAGTACGGCCAGGTCAAGCCGGGCGACACCGTCGCGGTCGTCGGTGCGGGCCCGGTGGGCCTGGCCGTCATCGCGACCGCCGGTCTGTACGGTGCGGCCCAGATCGTCGCCATCGACCTGGACGAGAACCGGCTGGACCTCGCCAAGCAGGTGGGCGCCACGCACTGCGTCAACTCCGGAGCCGCCGACTGGCAGCAGCAGGTGCTCGACCTCACCGACGGCTACGGCGTCGACGTGGCGGTGGAGGCGGTCGGCGTCCCGGCCACCTTCCAGATGTGCACCGACCTGGTGCGCGCGGGCGGCCACGTGGCGAATGTGGGAGTGCACGGCAAGGCAGTGCAGCTCGAGCTGCAGGACCTCTGGATCAAGAACATCTCGATCAGCATGGGGCTGGTCAACACCACGACGCTGGCGATGCTGCTCAAGCTCGTGGCGCAGCAGAAGCTGCCGGTCGAGAAGTTCGTGACGCACCGGTTCGCCCTCGACGAGGTCATCAAGGCCTACG
>JAVEDA010000452.1 GCA_030841195.1 Actinomycetota bacterium
CGCCAGCACCGGCAGCCAGGACCGGGCCGGTCTGGTCGACCGCGCGGACGAGCTGCGCGACGCCGCCTTGCGCGCGGTGCAGCTGCGTGAGGAGTCGGTCTGGGACGAGGGCCCCGAGGCGCTGGCCTGGCTGGCCCGGGTCGACGCTGAGCACGCCCGGGTCCGCTGGCTGGCCGGGTCGGAGGCACCCGAGCTTGACGACCTGGTGGAGGCCTGGCGCCGCACGGTGGCCCGGTTCGAGACGTTCGGGCACCGGTTCGAGGTCGCCCGGTCGCAGGCGCGGCTCTCTGCGGTGCTGCGGGCCGGCGGCCAGCCGACCGAGGCCGACGCGGTGGCCGCGCTGGCCATGACCGAGGCCCGGCGGCTGCAGGCCGACCCGCTGCTGCGCGAGCTGCGCTCCGGCGGGGCTCCCGCGGGCCGGGCCGACCCCAGCGTGCCCGGCTCCCGCCGGGACGAGCCCCTGACCGCCCGCGAGCAGGAGGTGCTCGCGCTGGTGGCCCAGGGCCGCAGCAACCGCGAGATCGCCGGCCAGCTGTTCATCAGCGCCAAGACGGTGAGCGTGCACGTGTCGAACATGCTGGCCAAGCTGGGCGCCGCGGGCCGCACCGAGGCCGTCGCGGTGGCCCGCCGCCGCGGCTACCTCTCGGGCGACCGCTGACCGGCGTACGTCGATCAGCCGCCAGCCGTCAGCCGTCAGTCGCGCTGCTGCCAGGCGTCCCAGGCGCTGCGGACCATGTCAGCCAGGTCCAGCCGCGCGGTCCAGCCGAGCTCCTTGCCGATCTTGGTGGCGTCGGCGAAGTAGGCGGCGGGGTCGCCGGCCCGGCGGCCGACCACGTCGACGGTGAAGTCGATGCCGGTCACCTCCCGCACCGTCGCGAACACCTCGGTGACGGTGACCCCCTCGCCGCGCCCGACGTTGAACACCTCACCGATCGGGGCCTCGTCCAGCCGGGCGGCCGCGGCGGCGTGCGCCTCGGCCAGGTCGACCACGTGGATGTAGTCGCGGATGCAGGAGCCGTCCCGGGTGTCGTAGTCGTCGCCGAACAGCTGCGGGTTGTCGCCGGCGGTCAGCGCCCGGAAGGTCATCGGCACCAGGTTGGTGACGCTGCGGTCGGCCAGCTCGGGAGCCCCGGTGCCGGCGACGTTGAAGTAGCGCAGCGCCGCCCAGCGCAGGCCGGTGGCCGCCGCGAGGTCGCGCAGCATCCACTCGCCGATCAGCTTGGTCTCGCCGTAGGGACTCATCGGCGCCACCGGGGTCTCCTCGGTGACGAAGTCCACCGGCGGGTTCCCGAACACCGCGGCGCTGGAGGAGAACAGCACCCGGTCGACGCCCTCGTCCACGCACGACTGCAGCAGCGAACGCATCCCGCCGACGTTCTCGTCCCAGTAGAGCAACGGCTTCTCGACCGACTCGGCCACCGACTTCTTCGCCGCCAGGTGCAGCACACCCGTCACGCCGTGCTCGCGCAGCGCAGCCCGGACGGACTCGGAGTCGTCCACCGAGGCCTGCACGAACGGCACGTCCGCGGGCACGTTCTCTCGGAACCCGGTGGACAGGTCGTCGAGCACGACGACCGGCAGACCCGCCGCGTCGAAGGCACGCACGATGTGCGCGCCGATGTAGCCGGCACCGCCGGTGAGCATCCAGGTCATGGCGGCCACCCTATGACGGGCGCCTCAGGCGAAGGTCCGGCCGGTCAGCCGCTCGTAGGCCTCGACGTACTTCGTGCGAGTCCGCTCGACGACGTCGTCGGGCAGCGGCGGCGGCTGCTCGCCGGAGGCCCGGTCCCAACCCGAGGCGGGCGACGTCAGCCAGTCACGCACGAACTGCTTGTCGTACGACGGCTGCGGGCGCCCTGGCTGCCACTGCTCGGCCGGCCAGAAGCGCGAGGAGTCGGGAGTCAGGACCTCGTCGCCCAGCACCAGCCGACCCTCGGCGTCGCGGCCCAGCTCGAGCTTGGTGTCGGCCACGACGATGCCGCGCTCGGCTGCGATGTCCCGGGCCCGGCGGTAGACCGCGAGGGTCGTGTCGCGCAGCTCCGTCGCCGCGCCGGCACCGACGGTCGAGGCCACCTGCTCGAAGGTGACGTTCTCGTCGTGCTCCCCCATCGCCGCCTTGGTCGCCGGGGTGAAGACCGGTTCCGGCAGCGCGGACCCGTCGACCAGCCCGGCCGGCAGCGGCACGCCGCAGACCGTCCCAGCGGCGAGGTACTCGGCCAGGCCGGACCCGGCGAGGTAGCCGCGGGCCACGCACTCCACCGGGTACATCGCCAGCCGGCGGCAGAGGAGCGCGCGACCGGCGTACTCCGGCGGGACGTCCGTGGACACCACGTGGTGCGGCACAATGTCGGCGAGGCGTTCGAACCACCACAGCGACAGCTGGGTGAGGATCCGGCCCTTGTCGGGGATCGGCGTCGACAGGACGAAGTCGTACGCCGAGATGCGATCGCTCGCGACCATCAGGAGAAGCCCGTCCGGCGCCTCGTAGAGGTCGCGGACCTTGCCGCTGTGCAGGTGCGTGTACTCCGTCACGGCGCCAGTCTCCCAGGGAACTGGGTCGAGATCATGCGGCGGCACGCGTCATGATGATCCGGTGACGACCACCTGGACCGAGCTCACCACCGAGGCCGAGCTGCGCGCGCTGCTCGGCACACCGTCCGGGGGCGCGGTGCGCAAGGAGCGGGACCACCTGCACGAGCTGGACCTCGCCTGGATCGCCGCGTCGCCGTTCCTGCTGATGGCCACCTCGGGCGCCGACGGGACCTGCGACGTCTCGCCGAAGGGCGACCCGGCCGGCTTCGTGCACGTCCTCGACGACCGCACCCTGGTCATGCCGGAGCGGCCCGGCAACCGCCGTGCCGACGGCTGGGTCAACGTGCTGTCCAACCCGCACGTCGGGCTGATCTTCCTGGTGCCCGGGCGGACCGACACCCTGCGCGTGAACGGCCGGGCCCGCCTGGTCAGCGACGCACCGTTCTTCGACGACCTGATCGTCAAGGGACACCGCCCGCTGCTCGCCCTGGTCGTCGAGGTCGAGCAGGTGTTCCACCACTGCGGCAAGGCGTGTCTACGCTCGCAGCTGTGGGACCCGGAGTCCTGGGGTAGCCACGACCTGCCGACCCGCGCGGTGATCGCACGCACCTTGGAGCGGCCGGAGGCAGACCCCGAGGAGCTCGAGCGCTACTACGGGCCCTCCTACGCCGAGAACCTCTACCGCCAACCCTGACCACGAGCACCAGAACTTCGCGACCAGACCAACATGGGCGCCGCGCTCCCCGGTCTCAATCCGGATGCCGCGTTGATCACCGGAGTCGTCTGTGGAGTGCGCGTCGAAGACATCGAAGATCCACTGA
>JAVEDA010000465.1 GCA_030841195.1 Actinomycetota bacterium
ACCGCGACCTGCTTGCCGTCCTGCACCGCCTTGAACGCGGCCCGCACCGCGATCTCGGTCTTGCCGTAGCCGACGTCACCGCAGATGATCCGGTCCATCGGGACCGTCTTCTCCATGTCGGCCTTGACCTCGTCGATGGCGCCGAGCTGGTCGGGCGTCTCGTGGTAGGGGAAGGCGTCCTCGAGCTCGCGCTGCCACGGGGTGTCCGGGCTGAACGCGAACCCGGGCGCCGACGTGCGGGCTGCGTAGAGCCTGATCAGCTCGGCCGCGATCTCCTTGACCGCCTTGCGGGCGCGTCCCTTCGTCTTCTGCCAGTCGGCTCCTCCGAGCCGGTGCAGCGAGGGTGCCTCGCCGCCGACGTACTTGGTGACCTGGTCCAGCTGGTCGGTGGGCACGTAGAGCCGGTCACCTGGCTGGCCCCGCTTGGACGGCGCGTACTCGATCACGACGTACTCGCGAGTGGCGTCCTGGACCGTGCGCTGCACCATCTCGACATAGCGGCCGACACCATGCTGCTCGTGCACGATGAAGTCGCCGGCCTGCAGCTGCAGGGGGTCCACGGTGTTGCGGCGGCGGCTCGGCAGCCGGCGCATGCCCTTGGTGCTCGGGCCCACCTGCCCCATCAGGTCGGTCTCGGTGAGCACCGCCAGCCGCAGGTCGTCGCTGACGAAGCCGAGGCCCAGACAGGCGCAGGACACGTGCACGATCCCGGGCTCCGGGACGTCGGCCAGCGACTCGTCCAGCCGCGCGGGGATGTCCTCGCCGCCGAGGACCTCGACGGTGCGCTGGGCCGAGCCGTGCCCCTCGGTCAGCAGCACCACCCGGAAGCCGTCGCCCAGCCAGCCCTTGATGTCGGCCAGCGCCCGGGCCGTGTCGCCGCGGTAGCCCTCGACGCCTCGCGCCGCCACGACAGACGTCTCCTCTTCCTCGGGTGCCTCGTCGGCGGCGAACGGGCTGATCGACCACCAGGCCAGGCCCAGCTCGCCGGCCCGGGCCCGCACGTCGGCCAGGCTGCGGTAGGCCGCGGCGCCGAGGTCGATCGGGGTGGCGGCACCGGCGGCGGCGTTGGCCCAGGAGGCCTCGAGGAACTCGGCGCTGGTGGCGAACAGGTCGTGTGCCCGGGTGCGGACCCGCTCGGGGTCCTGGACCACGACGTGGGTCCCTGCCGGGAGCGCCTCGAGGAGCAGCACCATGTCGTCGACGAGCACCGGTGCGAGCGACTCCATCCCCTCGACCGCGATGCCCTCGGCCAGCTGATCGAGCACGTCCGCCAGGCCGGGATGGGTGACCGCCAGGTCGGCAGCGCGCTCGCGCACCTCGTCGGTCAGCAGCAGCTCGCGGCAGGGAGGAGCCCACAGGCCGTGCTCCGCGATCTCCAGGGAACGCTGGTCGGCCACCTTGAACCAGCGCACCTCCTCGACGGTGTCGCCCCACAGCTCGATGCGCAGCGGGTGCTCCTCGGTCGGCGGGAACACGTCGATGATCCCGCCCCGCACCGCGAACTCGCCGCGCCGCTCGACCAGGTCGACCCGGGTGTAGGCGGCCGCCGCGAGCCGGGCGACCAGCTCGTCCAGGTCGATCTCGTCGCCGGCGTGCACTGCGACGGGGATGAGGTCGCCGAGCCCGGCCACCATCGGCTGGAGCACGGCGCGCACGGGGGCCACGACGACCTGGACCGGCCCGTGCCCGACGTCCTCCGCGTCCGGGTGGGCCAGCCGGCGCAGGACGGCGAGCCGGCGACCCACCGTGTCGCTGCGCGGGCTCAGTCGCTCGTGCGGCAGGGTCTCCCAGGCCGGGAACTCGACGACCGCGTCCGGCTCCAGCAGGTCGCGCAGGGCGGTGGCCAGCTCCTCGGCCTCGCGGCCGGTCGCGGTGACGGCCAGCACCGGCCGGCCGGCCCGGGCGGCGAGGGCGGCCAGGGCGAACGCGCGGATCCCGGGCGGGGCCGTGAGGTCCAGGTCGGTGCGACCGCCGGAGCGCGCGTCCGCGACAGCCGTCCGCAGGGCAGGGTCGCCCGACCGCTCGTCGAGCAGCACGTCGAGCAGGCCGGTCAGGCTCACGAAAGGACTCCCGGTGATGGCTGGCGCAGCACGGCAGCCCCGAACCGCTGGGCGGCCGGGGGTTCTTCCAGCGTACGTCCGCCTGCCGACGGTCTCGGATCCCGGTCGGCGCGTCTCACCCCGTGAGGACGGACCTATCGTCGAGGCGTGCAGCCGGGCGAGGCGACGGTCAGCGACAGCGCGCAGGCGGCGCTGCGCGCGGATGTACGTCGGCTGGGCAACCTGCTGGGCGAGTCCCTTGTGCGCCAGGAGGGTCAGGAGCTGCTCGACCTGGTGGAGCAGGTCCGGCGGCTCAGCCGCGGCGACAGTGGCGATGACGGCGACCTGGCCGCGCTGCTCGAGAACGTCGACGTGGAGACGGCCGCCCGGCTGGTGCGCGCGTTCGGCACCTACTTCCACCTGGCCAACGTCACCGAGCAGGTGCACCGGGCCCGGGAGATGCGCGCCGAGCGGGTGGGCAAGGGCGGCTGGCTCGCGCAGACAACCGAGCGGATCCGTGCCTCCGGCCTGGACGCCGCAGAGATCTCGGCACTCGTCGCGCGGATCGCCGTACGGCCCGTGTTCACCGCACACCCCACCGAGGCGGCCCGCCGCTCCATCCTGTCGAAGCGACGGCGGGTGGCCGAGCTGCTCGAGGCCGAGGACGATCCCCGGGCCGACCGGCGGATCGCCGAGGTCATCGACCTGCTCTGGCAGACGGCCGAGCTGCGGCTGGACCGGCCGGAGCCGCTGGACGAGGCCCGCAACGCTGCCTACTACCTCGACGAGCTGATGCTGCACGCCGTCGGCGACGTGCTGGAGGAGCTGGCCGACCAGCTCGCCTCGTTGGGGGTCGAGCTGCCGGCAGACGCGCGACCGCTGACGTTCGGCAGCTGGATCGGCGGCGACCGCGACGGCAACCCGAACGTGACCCCGCAGGTCACCCATGACGTGCTGGTGCTGCAGCACGGGCACGCGCTGCGCGACCTCGCGGCGATGGTCGACGACCTGATGCAGGACCTGTCGTCGTCGCAGCAGCTGGTGGGGGCGAGCGACGAGCTGCTGGCCAGCATCGCGCGGGACCTCGAGTCGCTGCCGGACCTCGACCCCCGGGTGCGGCGGATCAACGCCGACGAGCCGTACCGGCTCAAGGGCCGCTGCGTGCAGCTCAAGCTGGCCCACACCCGGGAGCGGATCGCGGCCGGTGCGGCGCACCGGACCGGCCACGACTACCTGGGCAGCGCCGAGCTGCTGGAGGACCTGCGGCTGATGC
>JAVEDA010000479.1 GCA_030841195.1 Actinomycetota bacterium
CCGAACGCTCTGAGAGCAGAAGCAGCAGGTGAACACCCGCGACAGCCTGCCACCGACACCGAGCGGAGTAGCGCAGAAGTGCCCTTCTGACCGCAGAAACGTTCCCGCGGGAACGCCTGCTGTGGACAACCAAGGGGGTAGGTGCCACCCGTACGCCCCGCGCGCTAGGCCGGCGGCCCAAAGGGGGCCGGTCACCGCCGGATCAGCCGGCGACGACCAGCACGTCGGCCGCGACGGCGCCCCGAGGGGTGGCGACGATCGGGTTGACGTCCAGCCCGAGCAGCGCGCTGCCGAGCTCGGTCGCGATCGCGCTCGTCCCGCGCACCGCGGCCGTCAGCGCCGACAGGTCGGCGCCTTTCCGGCCACGCACGCCCTCCAGCGCGGGCCGGAGCCGGAGCCGGTCCAGGAGCAGGGCAGCCCGCCGGTCGTCCAGCGGCGGCAGGCCGACCGCGCGGTCGTGCAGCACCTCGACCAGCAGGCCACCGGCCCCGACGACGACGAGCACGCCGACCAGCGGGTCGCGAGTCAGGCCCAGCGACAGCTCGACGCCGGGGTCGGCGGTGCTGCAGAGCACCACCCGTGGGCCGAGCCGGTCGCACATCTCCTGGTACGCCGATGCCACCGCCGCCTGGTCCCGGAGCCCGAGCACGACTCCGCCGACGTCGGACTTGTGCGCCACCCGCTCGTCGGTCTTGAGGACCGCCGGGTAGCCGACCTGGTCCGCGGCGACCATCGCCTCCGCCTCGGCGCTCGCGGCCCGCACCTCGACGGTGGCGATGCCGTAGTCGCGCAGCAGGGCGAACGACTCCACCTGGTCCAGCGGACCGGTGCCCAGCCGGGCCAGCCAGCGGTCCCGGCGCCGTTCGTCGACCGAGGTCGACACCGGGGGCAGCCCGGGGCCGGCGAGGGCAAGCAGGTGTCCGAGCGCGCGCAGCCCGCTGCTGGTGCCCTCGAGCACCGGCGCGCCGGCGTCGCGCAGCCGGGTGGCCCAGGCCTGGTCCACCGCGCTGACCAGGTTCGCCAGCACCACGACGGGCTTGTCGGTGGCGCCCAGGGCGTCGAGCACGGCCCGCGGGTAGGAGTCGTCGCCGTCGAACTCCTCGACCAGGTCCACGGCCAGCGCGACCGCCGCCACCGCGGGGTCGTCCGCCAGGGCGCGCAGCGCAGCCGCGAACAGCTCCCGGGTGTCGGCGCCGGTTCCCCACACATCCAGCGGGTTGCCGACCTCGAGTCCGGGGTCGAGCAGCGACTCGAGCCGGTTCGTGGTGGCCGCCGACAGGGGCGCGAACGGCACTCCTGCTCGGTGCGCGACGTCCGCGACGAGCACCCGCTCGGCACCGGAGTCGTGCACGGTGGCCAGGCCGGTGTCCGGCCCGTGCCCGACCGCCCGCCGGCCGGCGGTGAGCAGCTCGAGCAGGTCGGCCATCTCGTCGAGGTCGGCGACCCGGAGCAGACCGTGCGCGTCGGTCAGCGCCTCCCAGACCGCATCCGGGCCGGCGAGCGCGCCGGAGTGCGCGGTCACCAGTGCCGAGGCGGCCGGCGTGCCGCCGACGGCGAGCAGCACGACCGGCACGTCCAAGGCTGCTGCCCGGTCCAGCGCCGCCCGCAGCCGGTCGGTGGCGCGCAGCGTCTCGAGCACCAGCGCGATCACCCGGGTGCCGGGCTGGTCCAGCGCGTGCTCGAGGTAGTCGGCCGTCGTCGTGACCAGCTCCTGTCCGGAGGACACCACCGAGGTCCAGCCGATCCGGCGGCGGGCGCGCAGCAACGCCGAGAAGGCCGACCCGGAGTGCGAGACCAGCGCGACCGGCCCGGCCGGCAGGTCCTCGCGCTCGAGGTAGCCGAGGGCGCGCAGCCCGCCGGTGACCTGCACGAAGCCCATGCAGCCACCGCCGCAGAGCGCCATGCCCGCGCCCTCGGCCACGGCCGTCAGTCGCTGCCGCAGCGACGGGCCCGGCGCCGGTGGCGACCACACCGAGCCGAACACCACCGCCGACCGGTCGCCGCGTTCCGCCACGAGAGTCAGCTGCTCCTCGACCGCGCTGTCGTTGACCGCGAGCAGCACGAGGTCGACCGGCTCCGCGAGGTCCCTTAGCGACGGAACGCAGGGTCGGCCGGCCACGACGTCGTACCGCGGGTTGACCAGCGTCACCTGAGGCGCCGATGCGCTACGCAGCACCTCGGTGACCAGCCGCTCGCCGAAGCTGCCCGGCCGGGCGCTGGCCCCGACCACCGCCACCGACCGCGCGCCGAGCATGGCCCGGACGGCGTCCGCTGACGTCATGGGCGGGGCTCCTCGCCGTCGCGGGCCGGGCTTGACTGACTGTTCAGTCTAGGTAGTGCTAACCTGCGCGACAAGAGGCCGGCGCGCTGCTGCCGGGGGTTCGGAGGAGGGGGCTGTGCCCGCCGAGACGCCCGCGTCCGCACCGCCGGACCTGCGTCGCGAGCAGATGCTGCGCGCCGCGGCCGAGCTGATCGGCGAGCGCGGGTTCTCCGAGACCCGGATCGCCGACGTCGCCCGCCGGGCCGGCGCGAGCCCCGCTCTGGTCATCTACTACTTCAGCACCAAGGACCAGCTGCTGACCGAGGCGCTGCGGTTCTCCGAGGAGGCCTTCTACCGCACGGTGGCGGCCAAGCTCGAGACCCTGCGCAGTGCGCGGGAGCAGCTGGAGCTGCTCGTCCGCACCACCTGCGTCCCGCAGGGCGAGGGCGAGATCCCGGGGGCCTGGGGGCTGTGGTTCGACCTGTGGGCCCAGGCGTTGCGGCACCCCGAGATCGCCAAGGACCGGATCGAGCTGGACCAGCGGTGGCGGGACACGATCGCCCGGGTCGTGCGCGACGGCCAGCAGCGTGGCGAGATCGGCGACGTCGACGCCGACGCCTTCGCGATCACCTTCTCGGCGCTGATCGACGGGCTGTCCATCCAGGTCGCGCTGCGGGACCCGGTCGTCGACCCGGAGCGGGCGTTCGCGATCGCGATGGCCTTCGCGGCCCGCGAGCTGGACGTCACGTGGCGGCCCCGGCGGGCGCCGACGGCCGCACCCTCAGGCCGGTCCCGCCGCCGCTGACGACCGCGAAGGAGACTGTGTCTCCACGGTGGCGGCGTTGTTGTCGGCGGCTGGCCGGCTGACGTCCTCGTCGGCGAGCAGCCGGGCCGCCTCGGGCGGGAACGTGGCGTGCACCGGGCAGCCCGCGACGAACGGCGACGACATCGGCTCACCGACGTTGGGGACTGCGACCAGCAGGGTCTGCCCGTCCGCCAGCCGGACGACGACATGGGTGGTGGGCCCGAGATAGACGACCTTGTCCACCACGCCGTGGAAGGCGTTGTGCCCCGGCGGTGCGGCCGCCGGCCGGTCGGTCGCGGTCAACGTGATGCGCTCCGGCCGCACGATCACCTTGCCGGGGCCGCGCGGGGCGGCCCCCACCGCGGTCAGCGGGAGCGCGCCGAGCCGGCAGGCCACCGGGTCGCCATGGGGTTCGACGAGATCGGCTGGTTCGAGCACCGCGACGTCCAGCACGTTGGCCGACCCGAGGAAGCCGGCCACGTAGGCGGTGCGCGGTGCGCTGTACACCGCTTCGGGTGCGCCCACCTGCTGGACCAGACCGTCGCGCATCACCGCGAGCCGGTCGGACATGGTGAGCGCCTCCTCCTGGTCGTGGGTCACGTAGACGAACGTCACGCCGACCGACTGCTGGATCGCCTTGAGCTCGAGCTGCAAGTGCTTGCGCAGCTTGGCGTCCAGCGCCCCCAGCGGCTCGTCGAGCAGCAGCACCCGCGGCCGCAGCACCAACGCGCGGGCCAGCGCCACCCGCTGCTGCTGGCCACCGGACAGCTGGCCGGGCCGGCGACCGGCGTACGCCGACATCTCGACCAGCTCGAGCATCTCGTCCACCCGGCGCCGGGTCTCGCCCTTGCCGACCTTCTGGTAGCGCAGCCCGAACGCGACGTTGTCGCGCACGTCCAGGAACGGGAACAGCGCGTAGGACTGGAAGACGGTGTTCACGGGGCGCCGGTGGGCGGGCACGGACACGAGGTCCGCGCCGTCCAGCAGGATCTCGCCGGAGCTGGGCGTCTCGAAGCCGGCGATCATCCGCAGGGTGGTGGTCTTCCCGCACCCGGACGGCCCCAGCAGCGAGAAGAACTCGCCCGCGTGGATGTCCAGGTCGATGCCCCGGACGGCGTGCGCGTCGTCGAACTGCTTCGCCAGCCGCACCAGCCGGACTGCCCCGCCGCGAGCTGTCCCAGGTGCCACGCGTCAGCCTCTCACCAGTGCGGCGAACGTCGCCACGTTGGCGACGAACCGGTCGGCGTCCTCCTCGTCGTGCTGCACCGAGAGCAGCCACTGCTCCACCTTGCCCCACGGGGGCAGGAAGACGCCCCCGTTGTGCTGCACCAGCCAGTGCAGGTGGCCCAGCCGCTCGTCGATGTCGTGGAAGTCTCGCAGGTGGCGCACCGGCCGGTCGAGGAAGCTGATGCATCCCTTGGCCCCGGCGGTCACGACGTGCCAGGGGAGGTCGTGCGCCCGCAGCACCTCGGTCACCTGCTCGTGCAGCCGGGCCCGGAGCCGCTCGATCCGGGCGTAGGCCTCGGGCGTCAGGGCCTCGAGCAGGGTGGCGCGGGCGGCGGCCATCGAGAGGGGGTTCCCGTTGAACGTCCCCACCTGCTCGTAGGTCCCGTCGCTGATCAGCCCCATCACCGCCTCGGTGCCGCCGATGGCCGCGACCGGCAGGCCACCGCCCAGGGCCTTCGCGAGGCAGATGATGTCGGGGGTGACGCCGTAGGCCGCGGTGGCGCCGCCGGGGGAGACGGTGAGCCCGGTCTTGATCTCGTCGAAGGCGAGCAGGGCGCCGTGGGCGTGCAGCAGGTCGCGGACGGCGTCGAGGTAGCCGGGGTCGGGCGGGATGATGCCCGCGTTCATCATCACCGGCTCGACGATCATCCCCGCGACCCGACCGGGGTTCTCGTCGAGCACCCGGGCCACCGCCGAGACGTCGTTGAAGCCGACCACCGCGACCAGCTCGACGAAGGCCTGCGGGATGCCGGTGTTGCCGGGCACGCTCACCGGCCGCTCGGGTGGGCCGGCCTCGTCGGCCTCAGGCAGGACCGACACCTCCACCGAGTCGTGGTGACCGTGGTAGCAGCCCTCCACCTTGATCACGAGGTCGCGCCCGGTCGCGGCGCGCATCAGGTGCACCGCGTCCATCGTGGCCTCGGTGCCGGAGTTCCCGAACCGCCACAGCGGCAGGCCGAACCGGCGGGCCAGCTCGGTGGCCACGACCAGCGCGTCCTCGGTGGGCTGCGCGAAGTGGGTGCCGCGGGCGACCCGTTCGGTGACGGCGCGCACGATCGCGGGG
>JAVEDA010000488.1 GCA_030841195.1 Actinomycetota bacterium
CCGGACGGCGCCTGCTGGCCCTGGCCGATGATCTCCTCGACCTGGGACCGGACGGCCTCCAGCGAGATGCCCAGCGACTCCAGCGCCTTGGCGGCCACGCCTTCGCCCTCGTGGATGAGGCCCAGCAGGATGTGCTCGGTCCCGATGTAGTTGTGGTTGAGCATCCGGGCCTCTTCTTGGGCCAGGACGACAACACGCCGCGCTCGGTCGGTGAACCTCTCGAACATCTTATTCGCTCCTCACGAGAGCGGTCGGGCAGGTCGTGCGACCGGCCGGCTCACTCCGACCGGTCACCTGTCCTTTCGCATGCTAGCCCGCACGCTGACCAGACCTGGATGGTTGTTGCGCATCCGGGACCTCCCGGACGCTTGTACACGGAACCAACTGCCACCGACAGGGCGATGTTCCGCCCCGGCCTCCTGCTCGCTACGCCGCCAGCGAACTCACTCGTCTGGGTGCATGATCGTCGGGTGCCGACCGTCCGCCGGTGCCCGCCGTCCGGGCGCGACCGCGCCCTCGCGACCGTGCTGGCCGCCTTCGCCACCGATCCGCTGCTGCGCTGGGTCTGGCCTGGTCAGGAGCGGTACGACGGGTGCGCACCCACCTTCTTCGGGCTGCTGCTGGACCTCCGGATCGAGGCCGGCGAGGTGTGGGTCGCCCAGCCGGAATCCACCGAGAAGTCAGTGGACACAGCGATCGGCTCGGTGGCCATGTGGGACCCACCGGGAGGCCTCTACCTGCCGGCCGCCGCCGAACGCTGGGCCGGGGTGCATGCGGGCTTCACCGCCGCCGAGCGGGCTGCCTGGGCCTTCTACGACGACGCGCTGGGGGTGCCCGCGACCGCCGGGGCGCACTGGTACCTCGGCGTGCTGGCGACCGATCCGGCCCGGCAGGGGACCGGGCTCGGCCGAGCGGTCGCCGCCCCGATGCTGGCCGCCGCCGACCGGGCCGGCCTCCCGGCGTACCTGGAGACGGCCAGCGACACGAACGTGGCGATCTACCGCCGGCTCGGTTTCGAGGTCGCCCGCGAGGTCGACCTGCCCGACGGCGGCCCCCGCTGCTGGCTGATGCGCCGAGACCCGCTGGAGGTGGCATGACTGAGGACGTGCTGGTGGTCGTGGCCGCCGGGCCGGGGCTCGGCCGGTCGGTGGCGCTGCGGTTCGCCCGTGAGGGGGTCGCGGTCGGCCTGGTGGCCCGGGCGACCGACCGGCTGACCGACCTGGCGGCCGAGCTGTCTGCGGCCGGGGCGCGGTCGGTGGCGACGGCCGCAGCCGACGTCGGTGACGAGACGTCGCTGCGCGCGGCGATGGGCGCGCTGCGCAGCGAGCTCGGGCCGGCGACGGTGCTCGTCTACAACGGCTCGGCGTACGTCGAGGGGGCACCGACGACGTTGTCGGCCGACCAGCTGCGGCTGGCCCTCGACGTCGGCGTGGTCGGCGCCCTGGTGGCGACCCAGGAGGCCGTGCCCGCGATGCGCGCCGCCGGCCGTGGGACGGTCGTGCTGACCGGCAGCGTGGCGGCGGACCGGGCGTCCACCAGTGCCGCGGCCGTCGGCGTCGCGAAGGCGGCGCTGCGCAACCTGGCGACATCGCTGCACAAGGAGCTGGCACCCGACGGCGTCCGGGCGGTCACCGTCACGATCGACGGCGTCCTCAGCGGGCCGAAGGCACTGGATGTCGACCAGATCGCGGAGCGCTACTGGCAGCTGCACTCGGCTGACGACCTGCCGGCTGCCGAGGTGCGCTTTCCCGGCTGACGCGGGGCCGGGTGACCGCCACCGCCACGGCGACAACGACCGCGCCGGCCACCGCGTCGAGGACGTAGTGGTTGGCGGTGCCGACGACCACCAGCGTGGTGCCCGCGGCGTAGCAGGTCGCGGCGACCCGCAGCCAGCGGTTGCGGGTGCACAGGAACACGACCCAGGCGACCCACAGCGCCCAGCCGACGTGCAGCGACGGCATCGCGGCCAGCTCGTTGGTCAGGCCGCCGAGGCCCTTCGGCGCACTGGCGTCGCTGCCCCACCAGCCGTTGCCTGACGTGGTGGCCAGCACGTCGACGTATCCCGGCAGCATCCGCGGCGGCGCCATCGGCAGCAGCACGAATCCGGCCAGCCCGGTCGCGGTCGCGAGGACCAGCGCATTGCGGACCCGCCGGTAGCCCAGCGCGTGCCGCCGGTAGACCCAGACCAGCACGGCCGGGGTGACGAGGTAGTGCAGTGCGGAGTACCAGTAGCTTGCGACCAGAGCCAGGCCGGGCACGCCGGTCAGCAGGTGGTTGGCCGACCGCTCCACGTCGAGGTGCAGCAGCGACTCGAGGTGCAGGAGGTCGTGGGCGTTGGCGACCGCCCGGGACACGTCGCCGTCCGCCAACAGCCGGGCTGCGCTGTACCCGACGTACAGCAGGGCGAGCAGTGCCAGCTCGACGCCGGCTCGCGGTCGCAGTCGTCGCCCGTCGGTGGTCACACGGACCAGAGTCGTGCGCGCCAAGGCGGGATACATCGGTGAGCGCCCCCGGCCGACCCTGAGTCGACCCCGACCTGTCCCCTAGCCGACCGAACCCCGTGACACGCGACGACGTCATCTCTTTCAGGTCGCTCAGACAGCGACCGCCTGTACTGTCGCGGACGCCGGCCCGCGAACACACTCGGCCGGCCCAAGCCTGAAAGGCGGACGGGGATGACGGTTCGAGTGAAGTTCACGTACTGGCAGGCCACGGTTGTGGGCGCGGCTGCATGCGCTCTCGTGATCGGCACGCCGATGATTCCGGTCGCGACGGCGTCGCCTGCGAGCGTCGTCACGCCGAGCGCCACCGCGGTGGGGAACACGTACGGCGGCGTCACGTCGCAGGGCATGCCGGTGTTCGTCACCATGAACGCGACGCGTCGGCAGGTGGTGCGCGAGATTGCTGCTGTCGGGGTGAAGTGCACCAGCGGGGGCGGCTTCACCACCCCGGACCGGTTCCTGAAGCTCCCCGTGACCAAGGGCGGGAAGTTCCGGATCGTCTACGGGCCCTTCACGCAGCGGAACGACGACGGGACGACAACGGACTACCAGGGCAGGATGACCGGCGCGCTCAACGACGCGAAGACGAAGATCGTTGGCACCTGGCGGGTGACCACGGTCGACCACGACCTCACCGGCGCGGTCTCCGACACCTGTGACAGCGGACTGCTCACCTGGTCTGCGAAGCAGTTGTCGATCTGCCCTCATCTTTGTGTGGCGCGACCTCGTGGGATCCATCGGCGTGTCGCCACCAGCTCGCGCCACTCAACGACAGAAGTGAAGCGGTTCAGCCATCCGCACGGGTGAACGTCACATGGGTGACGCCGCTGGGCGAGGAGGTGGCCTCGACCTCGTAGTCCATCTCGATGCCCTCCAGCCCGTCCCAGAGGCGTACCCCACGACCGAGCAGGATCGGGACCACCACCACGTGCATGTGGTCGACCAGCCCGGCAGCCAGGAAGTCGCGGATCGTGGTGACGCCCCCGCCGAGACGCACGTCCAGGCCGCCCGCAGCCTCGCGGGCGGTCTCGAGCGCTTCGGCCGGCGAAGCGTCGAGGAAGTGGAACGTCGTACCGCCCTCCATCTCGATCGAAGGGCGGACGTGATGGGTGAGGATGAAGGTCGGCGTGTGGAACGGCGGGTTGGGACCCCACCAGCCCTTCCACTCCGGGTCGTCGTGCCATCCGGGCCAGCCGAACTTCCCGGCACCCATGATCTCGGCGCCGATCCCAGTATCGAACTGCTGCGCGAAGGCGTCGTCGATGCCGCGGGTACCGCCGCCGGGCTGGCCGATCATCTCGCGGCCCCATCGGTTGGCGAACATCCATTCGTGCAGCCGGTCGCCGGCGTGACCGAACGGTGCCTCGCGGCTCTGCGGGACGCCGGTGCCGAAACCGTCGAGTGAGATGGAGAAGTTCTGGACGCGGGCGAGTGACATGGCTGGAGCTCCTGCGGTCATCGGGTCAGTTCTCGTGGTCGGATCTGGTCTCGACCCGATCGTGGCCGCCTCACCGCCACGGCGTCCAACGCGAAAACATTCGAGTCCGGCTGAGGGTTGACGCAACCGTTGGGTTGCTTTAGGTTTATAGCAACCAACCAGTTGCGATAGGAGATTGTCATGCCCATCCCGAACACGATCACCCGCACCCTCGACCTTCCGCACCCGCAGGAGAAGGTCTGGAGCGCACTGTCCACCCTCGAGGGCCTCACCGGCTGGTTCGGCAGCAAGGCCGAGGGCGAGGTCGCGCCCGGCCACGACGTACTCATGCGCTGGGAGCAGTTCGACGGGGAGCAGACCCTCGCGATCAAGGTGGTCGACCCCATGTCGGTGTTCGCCTACTGCTGGGGGATCAACGGTGCCCCGGAGGGCGACCCGCGACGGACGTACGTCGAGTTCGCGCTCGAGCCGGCCGCGTCCGGGACCCGGCTCACGGTCACCGAGAGCGGGTTCGCCCAGCTGCCGGACGAGTGGCTCGAGGCGAGCTACCAGGGCAACACGGAGGGGTGGAAGGCGGAGCTCGGCGAACTGGTGGCGTACCTCGATGCGGCCTGATCCGGAGCAGGTGTCAGCCAGCGTCTTCGCGGCGCTGGCCGACACCAACCGCCGGGCCATCCTCGCCGCGCTGGCCGAGTTCGGACCGAGTACCGCCACCGAGCTGTCCGGCCGGTTATCCGTCACCCGGCAGGGCGTCGCCAAGCACCTCGGGCTGCTCGCCGACGCCGGCCTGGTGACCAGCGACGCCGGCAGCGGCCGACGGGTGCTCTACCGGCACCGGTCGGAGCCGATCAAGGTCGCCCAGTCCTACCTGGCCGCCCTGGCCGCCGACTGGGACAGCTCGCTGGACCGGTTGTCGGCCTTCCTGGCCGACTAGCTGCTCGGCGTCGCGGTCAGGCCGTAGTCGTGCCAGACGTACTCAGGGACCTCGTCCCGGATCCGGTGCAGCACCGCGAGGTAGAGCAGGATCCGGGCCGGAGCCGGCTCTCCTGGCCACCAGCCATAGAGGTCATCACCCCAGATCCGCCAGCACAGCGGCGGCGCGGCCAGCAGGGCTTGCATCAGTCGCGGGTGCAGGACGTCCGAGGCGAACTTGGGATCGTCAGCGTGGACCCAGAACCGACGGTTGAACGCCTCGCTCTCCAGCGTGACGTTGGGCAGCGTCACCGTCGTCCCGCTGTCAAGGCCCTGCGGCCGGACTTCCAGCAGTGGCAGGGACATGGGCAGCTTCAGGCTCACGACCTGAGCCCGGTGGGCGTACGTCGGAGCAGGCGGCACTCGTCGCTGACCAAAGGGGCGGTCCCGGGCGCAGCGGTCGCCACCCGCGCGACTCGTAGGACCACCCGTTGGTGCGGGCGAACGCCGCAACGGCTCGTGGGTGCCAGATCGCCCGGGCGGCCCTGACCAGGCCAGCCGCGAACGACAGCCAGATGCCGACGAAGACGAGCACGACGGCGGCCCAGAGCGCGAACACGTACCAGGAGCCGGTCACGCTTGAGCATCGGCGTGCAGACGGAACCTCTTGATCGGGTGGCTGGCCGTCGGAACTGACGAGACACCAGGCGAATTGCTCACGACGTCACCGGCTTGGGATGCTTCGCCGATGCCTGCCCTTCCCGCGACCTTCGCCGAGGACGTCATCGACCAGCCGGCGCGCACCCAGATCGAGGTGTTCCTCGACGAGCACCGGAGCGCTCTGCGCGACTGCCTGGACGGGCTGACCGAGGAGCAGGCGCGCCGGTCGCTGGTGCCGTCACAGACCACTCTGCTCGGCCTGGTGAAGCACGCGACCTTTGTCGAGAAGGTCTGGTTCGACGAGGCGGTCACCTGCCGGTCGCGCGCCGAGATCGGCATCCCCGCGACGCCGGACGAGTCGTTCGTCCTCGACGACGGCGACACGATCGCGAGCATCCAGCAGGCGCACCGCGAGGCGTGCGAGGCGTCCCGGCGGGCCACGGCGGACCTGGGGC
>JAVEDA010000498.1 GCA_030841195.1 Actinomycetota bacterium
GCCGTCTCGATCGGGGCAGGCTGGGTCTCCTGCAGGAGCGCGAGCGCCCTGGCCCCCACGCCCGGTGCCATGGTCCGGAGCGCGGCGATCAGGTAGGACCAGAAGGCCACCGGATTGTTGTCGCCACGGTCGAGCGACAGCCAGGCGGCGGACCGCTCGTCGGTCGGCGCGGCCGGACCCGCTGCCAGCCACTCGGCCAGCAGCGTGCTCTTGCCGAAGCCCGCAGGTGCGGAGACGAGCATCAGCGTGGACGTCGCTCCGCGATCCAGGCGCTTTCGCAGCCGGGAACGGGGCACCAGCCCACGTGGCGACCTGGGCAGGTAGAGCTTCGTGTCGAGCAGAAGCGTCGGCACCGCCGTGTCCTGCCCCGGGCCCGTCACGTGGCGGAGTCTAGGTTCCGTTTCCCAGCGGATCGGCGCCGTTCCGGGTGCGCCCTGAATCAGGGGCAGGGAATTTCGGCGCGGATGCGGGGGCCGCGTCCTGGCGGACTGTCGACGTCGAGGTGGCCGCCGAGAGCCTCGACGCGGTCCGCCAGCCCGCGCAACCCGGTGCCGAGCGCGGCGTCGGCGCCCCCGACCCGACAGCGCCGGCTGGCTGACGAAGCAGGCCGCGGCGGCTCGGGCGAAGTGACGCTCGCGCGCAAGTGCCACCAGGTACTCCAGCCGACGGAGCAATACACGGACCGCCATCGCCTTCCGCCCGAGACCGAGCAGGAACTCGGTCTCACCTTCCATGAGAAGACCCAGGACATGGTTCCCCACTGCGACGTCGTGACCGTCAACGCACCTTTGCACCCGGAGACTCAAGGCATGTTCAACGCCGACCTCCTGGCCACTATGAAGCGCGGCGCGTCTCTCAGCAACAGTGCAAGAGGCCTGATCGAAGACCGCGACGCCATCGTCGGGGCTCTGGAGTCTGGCCATCTGGCCGGCTACTCCGGCGACGTCTGGTACCCCCGGCCTGCGCCGCTGGACCACCCGTGGCGGACCATGCCGCACCACGGCATGACGCCGCACATCTCCGGCTCGTCCTTGTCTGCCCAAGCGCGGTACGCCGCGGGGACCCGCGAGATCCTGGAGTGCTACTACTAGGTCCTAGACCGAAGCACGGCGGCGGGCGCGGTGGCGCCGCAGGTCGGGTCGCATCGGCGCAGTTCTATCGGCGAACCTAGGCATTTCCTAGACTTGGCTTCAAGGCAGGTTGGCGTCGTGCACGACGATCGCGATGTGCACCCGGTTGGCGACGTCGAGCTTGGTGAGCAGTCGCGATACATGTGACTTGACCGTTGCCTCGCTCATGAACAGGGAGGCGGCCACCTCTGCATTGGAATCACCGGACCCGACCGCGACCGCGACTTCACGCTCACGATCAGTGAGCATGGCCAGTCGCTGCGCGGCGATGCGGCGGCGCTCAGATGCGTGCGCATCACCGAGGTGGGAGAGAAGAGTTCGGGTGACCGACGGCGAGAGCATCGCCTCGCCCGAGGCGACCAGATGAATCGCGGACACGATCTCGGCCGGCGGGGTGTCCTTGAGCAGGAACCCGGCTGCACCGGCGCGTAGCGCGCTCATCACCTGCTCGTCAGCCTGGAACGTGGTCAGCACGATCACCTGCGGCGGCGCATCGAGCCGGCGCACTGCGGCGGTCGCGGTGATGCCGTCCATCTCGGGCATCCGGATATCCATCAGCACGACGTCTGGTCGATGTTCGTGGACGGCGGCCACCGCCCGGGCACCGTCGTCCACCTCGCCCACCACGTCCAGGTCCTCCGCCGAGGACAAGATCATCCGTAGCCCGGCGCGCACCAGGGCGTCGTCGTCGACCAGAAGGACCCGCACCCTCACCATGGCAGCTCGGCGTCCACCACGAAGTCGCCTGAGCCGTCCGGGCCGTGCACCAGGCTGCCGCCGGCCAGAGCGACCCGTTCCTGCAGCCCGAGCAGGCCGGCGCCGGAACCCGGCAAGGCCGGCTCGGCGTGTGTCTGGAGGGGCAGTCGGTTGCGAACGCTGACGCGCAGGCCCGTGTCGGCCGCACCGGTGACACGCACCCGCCCCGCCGTACCCCTGGCGTGCTTGCCGATGTTGGTGAGCGACTCCTGCACGATGCGGTAAGCATCGCGACCAAGCATGCTCGGCGCCGCATTCGGATGGTCTACCTTCATCTCGAAGTCGATCTTGGCGCCGGCCCGCCGAGTCTCCTCGATCAAACGAGGGATGTCTGACAGGGTTGGCTGCGGTGCGGCCGGCTGTGAGTCCCGGCCTGGCTCTTCCCGGAGCACTCCGATCACGCCCCGCAGCTCCTCGAGAGCCTGTCGTGCCGTCAAGCGCAGCAGTTCAGCGGTCTCCCGGACCTCGGGCGACAGGTCGGGCTGGACCTCCAGGGCACCCGCGTGCAACGCCATCAGCGAGATCCGGTGAGCAAGTACGTCGTGCATCTCGCGGGCGATCAGGGTCCGCTCAGCCATCCGCGCAGTGTCGGCGTGCAGACGCTGTTCCGCCTCGGCGCGCAGTGCACGCTCGCGCAGCGTGAAGAGGAGTTGACGTCTGGCCCGGACGAACATGCCCCACGCAATCGCTGCGAGTACGAGCGGTACGGCCACGAAGACGACCGACAGGGGGTCGGTGGTGGGACTGTAGACGGCGAACGCCAGGGCGGAGGGGATCCACAGCGCAGCGGCGAGCAGCACTGGCCGAGGGCTGCGGTGCACGGCGAGGGAGGTCAACGCAAGGAGCCCGGCGGCGGTCGCAGAAATTGAGAACGCCCCCAGCACAAGACAAGCGAGTGCAACACCGAGCGGCCAGCGCCGCCGCCACCACAAGGAGAGACAGGCCAGGGCCCCGCAGGCAATGTCGATGACAACCTGCTGGGTCGACAACGGTACGGCGCTGTCGTTCAGGGCCGGGGTCAGGAAGAGTGCCCCGAGCGCCACGGCGAGCAGGAACCCGACGGTGTCGACCGTCCAGTCGCGTCCTGTCCTCGGGCCGGGAGTGTCCGGCCGGGTCGGATCCTCCGGTGCCAGCAGGGAGGCCGGCGCCAGCTGGCCGAGCCATCGCCTGCCCCGTCGGTACATGACCTGAGCGTAAAGGTCGGCGCGCAGGTCCGACACCAACGAAAGTTGGTGACGACCGCGACGAAAGGCTGTAGGCGCCGCGGTCAGAGCACGTCCTTTCTGCCGGCGACCATGGCCTGCCGGGCGATGCGCGCGCACCCGCCGCACCGCCAGGCTCGACGACATGATCACAACAACCGCTCTCACGAAGAGCTACGGCAACGCCCG
>JAVEDA010000501.1 GCA_030841195.1 Actinomycetota bacterium
TCGAACGCGGCCGGGGTCTCGCCGGTGATGTCGTTGCGGATCTCGTCGAGCGTGTAGCCGATGGCGAGTTTCGCGGCGATCTTGGCGATCGGGAAGCCGGTGGCCTTGGACGCCAGCGCGCTAGACCTCGACACCCGCGGGTTCATCTCGATGACGATGACCCGGCCGTCGACGGGGTCCACGGCGAACTGGATGTTGCAGCCGCCGGTGTCCACCCCCACAGCCCGGATGACGTCGATCGAGATGTCGCGCAGCCGCTGGTACTCGCGGTCGGTCAGCGTCATCGCGGGCGCCACCGTCACGCTGTCGCCCGTGTGCACGCCCATGGGGTCGACGTTCTCGATCGAGCAGACGACCACCACGTTGTCGGCCTTGTCCCGCATCAGCTCGAGCTCGTACTCCTTCCAGCCGAGGATCGACTCCTCGAGGAGCACCTCGGTGGTCGGACTGGCCTGCAGCCCGGCGCCGGCCATCCGCCGCAGCTGGGCCTCGTCCCGGGCCAGGCCGGAGCCCGCCCCGCCCATCGTGAAGGAGGGCCGGACCACCATCGGGTAGCCCAGCTCGTCGGCGGCGGCCAGGCAATCGGCCAGGGTGTGCGCGATGACGCTGCGGGCCGACTCGGCACCGATGTCGGCGACGATCTGCTTGAACCGCTGACGGTCCTCCCCGGCCTGGATCGCGTCCACGTTGGCGCCGATCAGCTCGACGTCGTACTGCTCCAGCACGCCGGCCTCGTGCAGGGCCATCGCGGCGTTCAGCGCGGTCTGGCCGCCGAGGGTGGCGAGCAACGCATCCGGCCGCTCCTTCTCGATCACCTTGGTGAGGATCTCCGGGGTGATCGGCTCGATGTAGGTCGCGTCGGCGAACTCCGGGTCGGTCATGATCGTGGCCGGGTTGGAGTTGACCAGGACCACCCGGATGCCTTCCTCGCGCAGCACCCGGCAGGCCTGGGTGCCCGAGTAGTCGAACTCGCAGGCCTGCCCGATCACGATCGGCCCCGACCCGATGACGAGCACGCTGCGGATGTCGGTGCGCTTGGGCATCTAGCGGCCCCTCCGTCCAACACAGTCCCCGTTGATCATGCAACTTTGGGGATCTTGCGAGTTCGCCCAGGTCAGACGCCCCACGCCTCCCCGTCGATCATGCAACTTTGGGGATCTTGGTCCCTCGCCCGCGTCGGAAGGTCGCAAGAACGACGATTGGAGGTGGGTTTGGGGCCTCACGGGGTGCCTTCCAGCAGCTGGCTGAAGCGGTCGAAGAGGTACGCCGCGTCGTGCGGGCCGGCAGCGGCCTCCGGGTGGTACTGCACCGAGAACGCCGGCACGTCGTGGCAGCGCAGCCCCTCGACGACATCGTCGTTCAGGCAGACGTGACTGACCTCGGCGGCACCGAACGGTGTGTCGAAGGTGCCCTCGCGCGGGGCGTCGACCGCGAAGCCGTGGTTGTGCGCCGTCACCTCGACCTTCCCCGTCGTACGGTCCTGGACTGGCTGGTTGATGCCGCGGTGGCCGTAGCGCAGCTTGTAGGTCCCGAGCCCCAGCGCCCGGCCCAGCACCTGGTTGCCGAAGCAGATGCCGAAGACCGGCACCCCGCGGCCGAGCAGGTCGGCCGTGAGTGCGACCGCGCGGTCGGCGGTGGCCGGGTCGCCCGGGCCGTTGGACAGGAACACGCCGTCCGCCCCGGTGGCGAGGACCTGCTCCACCGTCGACGTGGACGGCAGGACGTGCGTCTCGATGCCGCGCTCGGCCATCCGGCGCGGCGTCATCGCCTTGATGCCGAGGTCCAGCGCCGCGACGGTGAACCGCTTCTCGCCGGTCGCCGCCACGACGTACGGCTCGGGAGTCGTGACCTCGCCGGTGAGGTCGGCGCCGGCCATCGGCGGTGCTGCAAGCACGCGCTCCAGCAACGATCCGGCGTCGGTGTCGGTCGAGCTGACACCAACGCGCATCGCGCCGCGCTCCCGCAGGTGCCGGGTGAGGGCGCGGGTGTCGATGCCGCTGATGCCGACCACGTCCTGGGCTGCGAGCTCGTCACCTAGCGTGCGCTGTGACCGCCAGGACGAGGGGCGCCGGCTCGGCTCGCGAACGACGTACCCGCTGACCCAGATCCGAGCGGACTCCGGGTCCTCGTCGTTCACGCCGGTGTTGCCGACGTGCGGCGCGGTCATCACCACGACCTGCCGGTGGTAGCTCGGGTCGGTCAGCGTCTCCTGGTAGCCGGTCATCCCGGTCGAGAAGACGGCCTCGCCGAAGGTCTCGCCGGTCGCACCGTAGGACTCGCCGCGGAAAGTACGGCCGTCCTCGAGCACGAGCAGTGCGGGCGCAGGCATCAAGATCCCCAAAGTTGCATGATCGACGGGGGGAGAGTGGGCGCCTGACCTGGGCGTTCTCCCAAGATCCCCAAAGTTGCATGATCAACGGAGACGTTCGTCATCACTGGAGCTTCCCGTCGAGGACGGTGGGGCGGCCGCGAAGGAAGGTGGCCACCACGGCGCCGGGCAGGGTGCGCCCGGCGTAGGGGGTGTTGCGCGACCGGGAGGCCAGCGCGAACGGGTCGATCTCGCGCCGGGCCGCCGGGTCGACCAGCACCAGGTTGGCGGGTGCGCCCACCTCGAGCGGCCGGCCGTGGTCGTCGACCAGGCCGATCCGGGCCGGCCGGGTCGACATCCGGTCGGCGACCCCGGCCCAGTCGAGCAGGCCGGTCTCGACCATCGCCTCCTGCACCACCGACAGGGCGGTCTCGAGGCCGAGCATCCCCATCGCCGCGGCCGCCCACTCGCAGTCCTTGTCCTCGTGCGCGTGCGGCGCGTGGTCGGTGGCCACCGCGTCGATGGTGCCGTCGGCCAGCGCCTCGCGCAGCGCGGCCACGTCGTCGGCGGTGCGCAGCGGCGGGTTGACCTTGAACACCGGGTCGTACGACGTGGCGAGCTCGTCGGTGAGCAGCAAGTGGTGCGGGGTGACCTCGGCGGTGACGTTCCAGCCCTTGCTCTTGGCCCAGCGCAGGATCTCGACCGAGCCGGCGGTCGACACGTGACACACGTGCAGCCGGGAGCCGACGTGCGCGGCGAGCAGCACGTCGCGGGCGATCACCGCCTCCTCCGCGACCGCCGGCCAGCCCTGGAGGCCGAGCACCCCGGACAGCTCGCCCTCGTTCATCTGGGCGCCCTCCGTCAGCCGTGGCTCCTGGGCGTGCTGGGCCACCACGCCGCCGAACGCCTTGACGTACTCCAGCGCCCGGCGCATCAGCACCGCGTCCGAGACGCAGTTGCCGTCGTCGGAGAACACCCGCACCCGGGCCGCGCTGTCGGCCATCGCGCCGAGCTCGGCCAGCCGCTCCCCCGCCAGCCCGACGGTGACCGCCCCGACCGGGCGCACGT
>JAVEDA010000477.1 GCA_030841195.1 Actinomycetota bacterium
GCTGCGCCGACGACGCGCACGAACGCCGCGCCGAGCGCGTGGGCGACCTCCGCGTCGAGCTGGTCGGGCACCACGCCGCGCACGTCGTAGGCCTTGACGAAGGCCGACAGGTCGTGGCGGAGGGGGGCGAGCGGCACGCCGGCGAGCCTAGCGGCCCCGCGGGACGTGCTCAGGGGCCTGCTGGTGGTGGTCAGACCTTGCGGGTCTTGTCCAGCACCCGGTCGACGGGGAGGGCGCGGGCGCTGCCCTGCTCGGCCCAGGTGCGGTGCTCGCACCGGTGGCAGGACGTGAACTCGACCGGCGACCCGTCGGTGAGGTTCATCGCGATCCGGGTGACCCGCTCGCTGCCGCAGGCCCGGCAGCTGGCGCCGGCGCGGGCGCCGGGCTGGGTGAGGGAGCCGAGGGGGACGTGCGTGCGGGACGGGGAGGCCGTGCTGGTGCGCGCCATGGAGTTCTGCTTTCGAGGAGTCCGATGATGGCCCCGCGCCGGCAAGGAGGATGAGGTGCCGGTGAGGGGGATGCTGCGATGACAAGCACTTGCATCGGCGGAGTCCGCGAATTACTTGACTTTCCGGCGTGTCCAGGGCAAATCGGACATCAGTTGTGCGGGGGCTGGTCGGGGATGGTCGGGGATGGTTGGCGCTACTCGGGGCTGCGGAGCATCCGCAGGTGACCGCGCCGGCCCACCTCGACCGGCTCGGGCACCGGCTCCGGAGCCGGTCGGGCGGCCTCGCGGACCGCGTCGGCGAGCGCCTCGAGGTCGTCGCTGCTCGGTCCGAGGTCGGCCGGGTCCGGCGCCAGGCGCAGCACCTCCCACCCGCGTGGCGCCGTGAGGCGCTCCGAGTGGGCGACGCACAGGTCGTAGCAGTGCGGCTCCGCGTAGGTCGCCAGCGGGCCCAGCACGGCGGTGGAGTCGGCGTAGACGTAGGTGAGCGTGGCCACGGCAGGTCGTCCGCACGCGGTGCGGGAGCAGCGGCGGACAGGGCTCACGGGGCGAACGGTAGCGACCGGCAGGCGCCAGAGCGCGCATTGAGACGTCGTCCGGCGCGTCTGCCTAGGCTCCCCCCGTGACCGACCGTCCCCCGCACCACCCCCGGAGCCGGGACCGGCGCGGCCGGGGCCTGCGCGGGCCGCTGCTGCCGGCGGTGCTGCCGGCTGCCCGCAGCCGGGCCGCGCAGTTCGACGACCTGGTCCTGGACGCCGTCGAGCGGGTCTCCCGGCGGTGGGGGGCCGTGCTGCAGGAGGTCGAGGTGGCGGTGGAGGACGTGCCGCCCGCGGCGGCCGACGAGGTGTCGCTGTCCCGCGCCGAGCCTGCCACCGCGGACCGGCCGGCCCGGATCGTCGTGCACCGCCGGCCGGTCGAGGCCCGGGCCGCCGGCGCGCGGGCCCGCGAGGACCTGGTGCACGACGCGGTGGTGGACGCGGTGGCCGACCTGCTCGGGATGTCCCCGGACGACGTGGACCCGGACCGCGACGACGACGACACCGATTAATCGCCTGATCGACCGAGCGACTCATCGCCGCAGCGACCGAGCATTTACCCGCCCGGCCGCAGGCCCGCCGACAGGTCGGCCACCACCCGGGGCACCACCACGGTGTACCGCCCGGGCTCCACCGGCTCGGTCGTGAGCATCGGGCCGGCCGCCTCCGCCTCCGCCACGGACCGGGCCGCCAGCACCGGCCCCGACCCGGGCAGCGGGGTCACCGTCAGGGCGAAGTCCGCGGCCTTGCTCACCGTCGCGAGGTCGACCACCACCTGGCTGCCGGCCGGGACCCGCACCTCGCTGGTGCTCCCGGTCGCGGGCGGCAGCGGCGCCAGCCGGACGGTGGCCTCGGCACCGGGAGCGGTCAGGAGCAGCGAGCTGGTGACACCGGTGCCGCTCCTGGCGTCGGTCACGACACCGGGAGTGGCCGGCAGCAGCGGCAGCGCGGCCGCGGTGTAGGCGACATCGGTGAGCTGGCCGGTGCTCCCGGTTGCCCGGCTGACCACGCCGGCCGTCACCGGGACGTCGGCGTCCAGGGACACCGCCGCGGCGGCCGCACCGGTGGCCGGGGCCAGGTCGACCTGGGCCACCGAGCCGGCCGGCACCTCGAGCACGTCCAGCCCGGACGGGGCGAACGAGCCCGACTCCGTCACCAGCCGCACCTTGACGATCGCGTCGGAGTCCCCGGGCGCCACCACCTGGAGCAGCCGCTCCCCCGCGCCGGCCGCGACGCCCGGGATGACCTGACGCCGCGCCGGCGCAGCGGCCGGCGGCAGCCAGTCGGCGCCACGCGGCGTCAGCCCGTCGACCTGCTGGTCGCGGACGGCAGCCGCGATCCGGCCGCTGCGGGCGTGCACGTGGACCGCGAACCGGGTGACGCCCGGGGCCAGCGCGTCCAGCAGTCGCACCACCTGCTTGCCCGCGTCGACGGGAACACCGCGCCCCGCGGGTGCGTCGATCGGCCCGTCCGGCCCGTAGAGGGTGACGTCGACGACGGCCGGCGCCGCCTCGGGGTTGGTCAGGTAGACCCGGCCGCGCTGGCCCACGACGGCCCCGCTGCCGACGAACCAGAAATCGGTGCCCGGGACGGTGCAGACCGTCCCGGCCAGCCCGCGGACCGCGTCGGCCGTGCTGCGCGTGAGCATCCCGGCGGCCATCCCCGGGGCCGACCCGGCGGTGCCGCGGGCGACCAGCGGCCCCTGGCCGGCGGTGGCGAGGACCGACCCGGTGCCGGGGGCGGCCACGTCGGCTCCGGGCAGCGGTACGCCGGTGAGCCGGGCCAGCCGGGCCCGGCCGGGCGCACCGGCTCCTCCCCCGTCGTCGCCACCGATCGCCCCTGGTGCCGCCAGGCTCACCCGGGTCGCGGTCTTGTCGTCGACCGCCGGGTCCGGGCAGGCCGCGTCGGCCCGCGCCACCTCGACGGCGGGACGGGCCTCGGCGGGAGCCGGGACCGTGGCGGCTGTGGGCTGGGGCGCGGTGAGGTCGGCGGTGACCCCGAGGCCGGCCAGCAGCAGCGCAGCCGCGAGCAGCGACGCCCCGGGCCGGCGCGCCAGCCGTGCGACCCGCCCGGTCACGACGGGCCTCCGGGAGCCGCGGCTCCGGCCGTCGCGTGCTCGGGCAGGTCGGCGCCCACGTCGGCGTTCCCGTCCGCGTCGTCGAGCGAGGCACGGACCTGCGGCAGGGCCAGCACCGTGACCAGGACCAGCAGGCCGAGCTGCACCCAGAGCAGCGTCCGCCGCAAGCCGAGGTCGTGGGTGAGGTCCAGCCGGCCGCCGTCGGCCGGGAGGTCGAAGGCCTGCGCCCACCCGTCGTACCGGCGGGAGTCGAGGGCCGTGCCCTCGACGGTGGCCCGCCAGCCGCCGTCCTCGGCGTCGGCGAGCACGAGCAGCCGGCCCGCCGGCCCGCCGGCGACCTGCGCGTGCGACTCGACCTGCCCCGCCGGCAGCACCGTGGCCGGCGGCGCGGCACCGTCGGCCTCGACCACCGGCGCGCCCGGCGGCAGCACCCGGACCCGGCCGGTCGGGTAGTCGATCCGCCAGAGCACGGTGCCGCGCTGACCGCTGACCTGCAGCACCCCGGGCACCGCGCTGATGGCCTTGGCCAGCGGCCGGTCCACCGGCTTGGTGAGCAGCACGAAGCGGACCCCGAAGGGGACCAGCCGGGCGGCCGCGTCGCCACCGCGGCCGGAGGCGAGGTCGGCGACCGCCGCGTCCAGCCCGGCGTCCGGGGGCGGGGTCAGCTCGGCGTCACCGGTGCGCGGGCCGTCGGAGCGCAGCAGCGCGTAGGACACCGAGCCGTCCGGCCGGGACCGCAGCACCAGGGTGCGGGGCCGGTCCGACTGGGCGCCCTCGGCGGCCACGAAGGCCGGCAGCAGCACCGGGTCCCGTCGCTCGAGCGGGTCGCCCGCGCCGGTCCAGGCCCACCAGGCCGCGGTGAGGACCGGCGCCACCCCGGCCAGCACGAGGACCACCAGCGCCGTCGGCTGCCGCCAGCCGAAGCTGGCCGTGGCCACCCGGGCGCGCGCCCCCGCGGCGCCGGCCACCGCGGCCGTCACCAGCGCGGCACCCGCGACCAGGACCAGCGGCCCGGGCCAGGCAGGGACGGGCTGCTCCAACGTGCTGAACGTGAGGGTGGTCCGGGCCAGCCCGACCGCGCCGGCCAGGCAGCCGAGCGCCACCAGCCAGCCGAGGAGCACGACCCGGCGGCCGGCCGGCCGCAGCAGACCGGCCAGCGCGGCGAGCACCAGACCGGCGGCCAGCGCGAGCGGCGGCAGCCCGGGCCCGCCGGGGTGCAACAGCAGCACATCCAGGCCGTCGAGGTCAGGGCTGGCCAGGCCGGGGCCGGGCAGGCCGGCCTCGACCAGCAGCAGCTGCGGTTGGTCGACCAGGGCGGGCCACCACGGGAGCAGCAGCACCGGCGGCACCACCGCGACGACCAGGGCCCGGCCGAAGGCGACCCGTCGCCGGTCCAGGTGGCTGGCGCCCGTTGCGGCGACCACCAGCACGGCCACCGTGGCCAGCGCCCAGGTCATCGGCACGAAGGCGGCGGTGACGGTCACCAGCAGGCCGGCCCCCCAGCAGGCCCGCCAGCTCGGCGGCCGGCCGTCCAGGCCGAAGGCGCGCACCAGGGTGAGCACGACCGGCGGCAGCAGCACGGCCAGCAACGAGGTTCCTAGGCGGCCGGTGGCGACGGCGCCCAGCAGCGGCGGCAGGAGCGCATAAGTGACGGCGCCCCAGAGCCGCAGCGGCACCGACCGCACCAGGCGGCGCAGCGCGAAGTACGCCGTGGTGCCGGCCAGCGGGACGGCGGCGAGCAGCACCAGGTCGACCGCGCGCTCGGCGCTGCCGAAAAGGATCGCGGCCAGCGCGGCCAGCGCGGCGAGATAGGGCGGCGCCGAGATGTCGCTGCCGAGCCCGACCGGGTGCCAGGTGGACGTGTAGGTCCGCCACAGTCCGCTGGCGTTCGCGGGGGCGGGCAGCAGCGCGCCCCCCATCAGGCGGCCGTCGCCGAGCAGCCCGCGGGCAGCGAGCAACGCCAGCGCCACCAGGCACACAGCCAGCAGCACCGAGGGGCGCACGAAGGTCCGGCGCAGCAGCCCGCCGCCCGCACTCGGTAGGTCGTCCGCCTCGTCGGAGGTCGGACCGGTCTCGGCCATTCCAGTCGCATGCATGGCGCGGTGCCGGCCGGCCCCGGCCAGCCCCTCCCGGGTGCCGAGGAAGACGCTGAGCCCCTCCATGGCGTGCCGCACCCCGGCGCTGCGCGGCGCCAGCAACGCCATCGCCGACCTGGCCGGCAGCTGCCGGGTCCGCCGACGGGCCAGCCGGGCCCGCAGCAGCCGGTCCGGCCGGCCGACCGTTGCCAGCAGCGCCCACGTCTCGTCGGCGGCGTGCGCCGGGCGCTTCCCGGCGAGCAGCGCCAGCACGCGCAGCAGGGTCGCCACGGTGAGCCACGGCAGCGAGATGACCAGCCGGGCCAGCGGCTGGTTGGCGAGCAGCACGAACAACGCGTGCTGGCGGTCCAGCCGGTGCAGCCGGCCACCGGCCACGTCCACCGGGCGCCGCCGGTGGCTGCCCGCCTCGGCGTGGTGCACCACCGCGGCCGGGACGACGACCACCCGGTGACCGGCCAGGTTGGCCCGCCAGCCCAGGTCCACGTCGTCGCGCAGCAACGGCAGCCGGCGGTCGAGGCCGCCGAGGGCGTCCCACACGTCGCGGCGGACCAGCATCCCCGCGGTGCCGACAGCCAGCACCGGCCGGGTGCCGTCGTGCTGCCCCTGGTCGCGCTCGCGGCGCTCCAGCCCGGTCTCCCGCCGGCCGCCACGGGCGATGGTCACGCCGACCTCGAGCAGCAAGCGGCGGTCGCCGAGGCCGAGCACCTTGGGGCCGGCGACCGCCACCCGCGGGTCGCGGGCCACCTCGGCCAGCAGCTCGGCGAGGGCGGCCGGCGCGGGGGCGCAGTCGTCGTGCAGGACCCAGACCCAGTCGGCGGCAGGGGCCAGCTCGAGGGCGGCGGCGACCGCCGCGCCGAAACCGGTGCGCGTCGGGAGCTCGGCGACCGCGTCGCTGCCGAGCCAGGCCTGCATGGTCGCCAGCGACCCGTCCTTGCCGTCGGTGTCATGGCCGTCGGTGTCATGGCCGTCGGTGTCGTGGCCGTCGGTCGATGGGCCGCTGGTGTCGGCCCCCACGATGGTGTCGGGCGGCCGGGTCTGGCCGGCCAGCGCGGTCCGCAGGCCGGGGATCCACCGGTCGCCGTGGTGGGCGACCACCACGGCGGTCACGGTGACCGCGCCCGTCGGCTCGGCCCTCTCGGCGCGGAGGGAGGGTGGTGTCGACATGCGGTCACCAACCCTACGGGAGGGCGGTCGGGCCGCGATCCCCTAGACGGCGCTCTTCTTCAGGCGGCGGCGTTCGCGTTCGGACAGCCCGCCCCAGATACCGAACCGCTCGTCCTTCATCAACGCGTACTCCAGGCACTCGGCCCGGACGTCGCACCCGAGGCAGACCTTCTTCGCCTCGCGGGTCGATCCGCCCTTCTCCGGGAAGAAGGCCTCCGGATCGGTCTGTGCGCACAAGGCACGGTCCTGCCAACCGTTGTCCTCGTCCGGCTCATCGATGAGCGGGAACACCTCGCCCATGGCGTTGCCTCCTCGACCCTGACCGGCACCGGCGCACTGGATGCGTCGGCCACCGAATGACACTGGTGGAATTACACGCGCGTCGTTACTGCTTCGTCAAGCCAACTGGTGATATTTAGCCGAACGGCCGACCTCTTTTCGGCGTGTCGCAGGACACCGGTCAGACTGGGGTGCATGGCCGAGACCCCTCTGCACGTCGTCGTCCCGGCCGGAGGCATCGGGGCTGCGCGCTTCCTGCGCGGGCTGCTCGCGGCGTTCGACACCGCCGGCGGCACGGCCGC
>JAVEDA010000012.1 GCA_030841195.1 Actinomycetota bacterium
AACGGTGTGAACACGCTCAACCGTGAGGGCAAGCGCAAGCGCACCCGCACGGGCTTCGGCCGCCGCAAGGCGACCAAGCGGGCGATCGTCACCGTCGCCGAGGGTGACCGCATCGATATCTTCGGAGGGCCGGTCTCCTAATGGGCATCCGCAAGTACAAGCCGACCACACCGTCCCGCCGCGGCTCGAGCGTCGCCGACTTCGTCGAGATCACTCGCTCGGAGCCGGAGAAGTCGCTGGTCCGCCCGCTGCACAGCAAGGGCGGCCGCAACAACGCGGGCCGAATCACGACCCGTCACCAGGGCGGTGGCCACAAGCGCGCCTACCGGGTGATCGACTTCCGTCGCCACGACAAGGACGGCGTGCCGGCCAAGGTCGCGCACATCGAGTACGACCCGAACCGCACCGCGCGGATCGCGCTGCTGCACTACGCCGACGGCGAGAAGCGCTACATCATCGCGCCGAACCGGCTCAAGCAGGGTGACCGGATCGAGAACGGTCCGTCGGCCGACATCAAGCCGGGAAACAGCCTGCCGCTGCGCAACATCCCGGTCGGCACCGTGGTGCACGCCATCGAGCTGCGGCCCGGTGGCGGAGCCAAGATCGCCCGCTCCGCCGGTGCCAGCGTCCAGCTGGTCGCCAAGGACGGTCCGCACGCACAGCTGCGGCTGCCGTCGGGCGAGATCCGCAACGTCGACCTGCGCTGCCGCGCCACGGTCGGCGAGGTGGGCAACGCCGAGCAGTCGAACATCAACTGGGGCAAGGCCGGCCGGATGCGCTGGAAGGGCAAGCGCCCGACCGTGCGCGGTGTGGCCATGAACCCGGTGGACCACCCCCACGGTGGTGGTGAGGGAAAGACCTCCGGTGGTCGCCACCCGGTGAACCCGAACGGAAAGCCCGAGGGACGCACTCGTCGGCCGAACAAGGCCAGCAACGCGATGATCGTCCGCCGCCGCAAGACCGGCAAGAAGCGCTGATCGGAGACTTGGAACCATGCCGCGTTCCCTGAAGAAGGGTCCCTTCGTGGACGACCACCTGATCAAGAAGGTGGACGCCCAGAACGACAAGGGCACCAAGAACGTCATCAAGACGTGGTCCAGGCGGTCCATGATCGTGCCGGCCATGCTCGGCCACACGATCGCGGTCCACGACGGGCGCAAGCACGTCCCGGTCTTCGTGACCGAGTCGATGGTCGGCCACAAGCTGGGCGAGTTCGCACCGACGCGCACCTTCCGCGGTCACGTCAAGGACGACCGGAGGGCTCGCCGTGGCTGACAAGTCGCTCCTGGCTGATGTCAACGCCTCGCGGGCCCAGGCCAAGCACGTGCGCGTCACTCCGATGAAGGCCCGCCGTCTGGTCGACGTGATCCGCGGGATGCAGGCGGAGGAGGCCCTGGCGGTGCTGAAGTTCGCGCCCCAGTCGGCCAGCGAGCCCGTCTACAAGGTCGTGGCCAGCGCGGTCGCCAACGCCCGGTACCTGGCCGAGCGGGACAGCCGCCGGCTCGACGTCGAGGACCTGGTCATCGCGGAGGCGTACGTCGACGAGGGCCCGACCCTGAAGCGGTTCCGGCCGCGGGCTCAGGGCCGCGCCTTCCGGGTGCGCAAGCGGACCAGCCACATCACGGTTGTCGTCGCCCCCCGTCCCGAGGACGAGCAGAAGTCCACCAGCAGCCCGAGGGCCGCGAGCACGAAGAGGAGGACCCGATAGTGGGCCAGAAGGTCAACCCGCACGGGTTCCGCCTGGGCATCTCGACGGACCACAAGAGCCGGTGGTTCGCCGACAGCACCAAGCCCGGCCAGCGCTACAGCGACTACGTCAAGGAAGACGTGGCGATCCGCCGTCTCATGTCCAAGGGCATGGAGCGGGCCGGCATCAGCCGCGTCGAGATCGAGCGGACCCGGGACCGGGTCCGGGTGGACATCCACACCGCACGTCCCGGCATCGTGATCGGCCGCCGCGGCGCCGAGGCCGACCGCATCCGCGGCGACCTGGAGCAGCTCACCGGCAAGCAGGTCCAGCTGAACATCCTCGAGGTCAAGAACCCCGAGGTCGACGCCCAGCTCGTCGCACAGGGCGTGGCCGAGCAGCTGTCCAGCCGGGTCTCGTTCCGGCGCGCGATGCGCAAGTCGATGCAGACCACCATGAAGGCCGGCGCCAAGGGCATCCGGGTGCAGTGCGCAGGCCGCCTCGGCGGCGCTGAGATGTCTCGCTCGGAGTTCTACCGCGAGGGCCGGGTCCCGCTGCACACGCTGCGGGCGAACATCGACTACGGCTTCTACGAGGCCAAGACGACGTTCGGCCGGATCGGCGTGAAGGTCTGGATCTACAAGGGCGACTCGGCCGGCAGCAAGGCCGAGCGCGACGCCGCCCAGGCGGCGGCCCGGATGGCGCAGCGCGCCCGCCCGGCCCGTGCCACCCGGCCGCGCCGCGACGACGCCCCCGGTGCCTCCGAGGCTCCCGCCGCCGAGGCCACCACGGCCCCGGCCGAGGCCCCGACGGCCGGCCCGACCAGTGGAACGGAGGCCTGACCATGCTGATCCCGCGCAGGGTCAAGCACCGCAAGCAGCACCACCCGGGTCGCACGGGGGCCGCCAAGGGCGGCACCCGTGTCACCTTCGGCGACTACGGCATCCAGGCCGTCGAGCCCGCCTACGTCACCAACCGGCAGATCGAGTCGGCTCGTATAGCGATGACCCGGCACATCAAGCGCGGCGGCAAGGTGTGGATCAACATCTACCCCGACCGCCCGCTGACCAAGAAGCCGGCCGAGACCCGGATGGGTTCCGGCAAGGGGTCACCGGAGTGGTGGATCGCCAACGTCAAGCCGGGTCGGGTCATGTTCGAGCTGTCGGGCGTGCCCGAGCCGATCGCCCGTGAGGCGATGCGCCGGGCGATGCACAAGCTCCCGATGAAGTGCCGGTTCGTCCGGCGCGAGGAGGTCTGATGAGCAGCCTGCAGAACAAGCTCGCGGCCCCCATCCGCACGCTCGAGGACGACGAGCTCGTCACCAAGCTGCGGGAGGCCAAGGAGGAGCTGTTCAACCTCCGGTTCCAGGCGGCCACCGGCCAGCTGGAGAGTCACGGCCGGCTGAACGCCGTCCGCAAGGACATCGCCCGGATCTACACCGTCATGCGGGAGCGCGAGCTCGGCATCAGCGCCGTTGAGGCCGACGTCGAGGCACCGGCATGAGCGAGAAGGCAGACATGAGCACTCAGGCAGAGACGACCGCGGCCCGCCGCGGCTTCCGGAAGACCCGCGAGGGCCTCGTGGTCAGCGACAAGATGGACAAGACCGTCGTGGTCGTCGTCGAGGACCGCGTCAAGCACGCGCTGTACGGCAAGGTCATCCGCCGTACCAGCAACCTCAAGGCACACGACGAGGCGAACGCTTGCGGCGTCGGCGACCGGGTGCTCCTCATGGAGACCCGCCCGCTGTCGGCGACCAAGCGCTGGCGCGTCGTTCAGGTTTTGGAGAAGGCAAAGTGATCCAGCAGGAGTCGCGACTGCGTGTCGCCGACAACACGGGTGCCAAGGAGCTGCTCTGCATCCGCGTGCTCGGCGGATCCGGACGGCGCTACGCCGGCATCGGCGACGTCATCGTGGCGACCGTCAAGGACGCCATCCCTGGCGGCAACGTCAAGAAGGGCGAGGTCGTCAAGGCTGTCGTCGTGCGCACCCGCAAGGAGCGCCGGCGTCCGGACGGCTCGTACATCCGCTTCGACGAGAACGCGGCTGTCCTGATCAGGGACGGCGGGGACCCGCGCGGCACGCGCATCTTCGGCCCCGTCGGTCGCGAACTGCGCGACAAGCGCTTCATGCGCATCATCTCGCTCGCGCCGGAGGTGCTGTAACTCATGGGTATGAGAATCAAGAAGGGCGACCGCGTCATCGTGGTCGCCGGCAAGGACAAGGGCGTCACCGGCAAGGTGATCGAGGCCTACCCGACCACCCAGCGAGTGCTGGTCGAGGGCGTCAACCGGATCAAGAAGCACACCAAGATCGGCCAGTCCACGCGTGGCGCCAAGACCGGCGGCATCGTGACCCAGGAGGCCTCGGTCCACGTCAGCAACGTGATGCTCGTGGTCGAGGTCGACGGCAAGAAGGTCGGCAGCCGGGTGGGCTACCGGGTCGAGAAGGTCGAGCGCGACGGCCGCGAGAAGACCGTGCGAGTCCGCTACGCCAAGCGGACCGGTGAGGACATCTGATGAGCACCAATTCAACGGAAGAACGAGTTGTGTCCTCCATGCCGCGCCTCAAGGCGCGCTACCGCGAGGAGATCGTCGGCAAGCTCCGCGACGAGTTCGAGTTCGGCAACGTCATGCAGGTGCCCGGCCTGGTCAAGATCGTGGTCAACATGGGTGTCGGTGACGCGGCCAAGGACTCGAAGCTGATGGACGGTGCGATCCGCGACCTGGCCACCGTCACCGGCCAGAAGCCGCAGGTGACCAAGGCGCGCAAGTCGATCGCCCAGTTCAAGCTGCGCGAGGGGATGCCGATCGGTGCGCACGCCACGTTGCGCGGCGACCGGATGTGGGAGTTCCTCGACCGCCTGCTGTCGCTGGCGCTCCCGCGCATCCGCGACTTCCGCGGCCTCTCGCCGCGGCAGTTCGACGGCAAGGGCAACTACACGTTCGGCCTCAACGAGCAGTCGATGTTCCACGAGATCGACCAGGACAGGATCGACCGGGTCCGCGGCATGGACATCACGGTCGTGACCACCGCCAAGACCGACGACGAGGGACGGGCCCTGCTCCGCCTCCTCGGATTCCC
>JAVEDA010000035.1 GCA_030841195.1 Actinomycetota bacterium
GCCCGTCCAGGTCGACCATCTCGCCGTTGACCCTCCCTGCATGCAGGTCCAGCACGTACGCCGTTCCGCCGGACATGCCGGCCGCGAAGTTGCGCCCCACCGGACCGAGGACGACGACCTGGCCGCCGGTCATGTACTCGCAGCCGTGGTCGCCGACCCCCTCCACGACTGCCGTGGCGCCGGAGTTGCGGACCGCGAACCGCGCCCCCACCAGTCCGCGGACGAACACCTCGCCGGCCGTTGCCCCGTAGAGCAGGACGTTGCCCGCGATCACGTTCCGCTCCGCGACCAAGGACGCGGTCGGCGCCGGGCGGACCGACAGGCGGCCGCCGGACAGGCCCTTGCCCAGGTAGTCGTTCGCGTCGCCGACCAGGCGGAGCGTGATCCCGCGGGGCAGGAAGGCGCCGAAGGACTGGCCGGCCGACCCCGTCAGGGTGATGTCGATGGTGCCGTCCGGGAGCCCGGCGCCGCCGTACCGACGGGTGACCTCGGCGCCGAGCATGGTGCCGACGGTGCGGTTGACGTTGCGGACCGGCACCTCGAACTGCACCGGCTGCCCGTGCTGGAGCGCGTCGGCCGCCCTGGTGATGAGCTCGTTGTCGAGGGCCTTGACCAGACCGTGGTCCTGCACTGTCGTACGCCGACGAGGGGTGCCCTCCGGTAGGTCCGGCACGTGCAGGATCGGCGCCAGGTCGAGGCCGTGCGCCTTCCAGTGCTCGACCGCACGGCTGGTGTCGAGCACCTCGGCCTGCCCGATCGCCTCGTCCATGCTGCGGAAGCCGAGGGCCGCCAGGTGCTCGCGGACCTCCTCGGCGATGTAGGTGAAGAACGTCTCGACGAACTCGGGCTTGCCGGAGAACTTCTTGCGCAGCTCGGGGTTCTGGGTCGCGACGCCGACCGGGCAGGTGTCGAGGTGGCAGACGCGCATCATGATGCAGCCGCTGACCACCAGCGGGGCGGTCGCGAAGCCGTACTCCTCGGCGCCGAGCAGCGCGGCAATGACCACGTCGCGCCCGGTCTTGAGCTGGCCGTCGGTCTGCACGACGATGCGGTCGCGCAACCCGTTGAGCAGCAACGTCTGCTGGGTCTCGGCCAGGCCGAGCTCCCAGGGCGAGCCGGCGTGCTTGAGGCCGGTGAGCGGCGCCGCACCGGTGCCGCCGTCGTGACCCGAGATGAGCACCACGTCCGCGTGCGCCTTGCTGACACCCGCGGCGACCGTGCCGACACCGACCTCGGCCACCAGCTTGACGTGCACCCGGGCGCGGTCGTTGGCGTTCGTGAGGTCATGGATGAGCTGGGGCAGGTCCTCGATCGAGTAGATGTCGTGGTGCGGTGGCGGCGAGATGAGGCCGACCCCCGGCGTCGAGTGCCGGGTCCGGGCGATCCACGGGTAGACCTTCTGGCCGGGCAGCTGGCCGCCCTCACCGGGCTTGGCCCCCTGGGCCAACTTGATCTGCAGGTCGTCGGCGTTGACCAGGTACTCGCTGGTCACGCCGAACCGGCCGCTGGCCACCTGCTTGACCGCCGACCTTCGCAGGTCGCCGTTGTCGTCCGGGGTGAACCGATCGCTGTCCTCGCCGCCCTCGCCCGTGTTGGACTTGCCGCCGAGCCGGTTCATGGCGATCGCGAGGTTCTCGTGCGCCTCCTGCGAGATCGAGCCGTAGGACATCGCGCCGGTGCTGAAGCGGGTGACGATGCTCTCGACCGGCTCGACCTCCTCGAGCGGGACCGGCGGGCGCTCGGACCTGAAGCCGAACAGGCCGCGCAGGGTCATCAGCCGCTCGGACTGCTCGTCCACTGCCTTGGTGTACTGCTTGAACACGTCGTAGCGGCGGGCCCGGGTGGAGTGCTGCAGACGGAACACGGTCTCCGGGTTGAACAGGTGCAGCTCGCCCTCACGACGCCACTGGTACTCACCGCCCACGTCGAGGGTGCGGTGGCTCGGCCGAACCCCGCTGCGCGGGTAGGCGACCTCGTGCCGGCGGGCGACCTCCTCCGCCACTACCTCGAGCCCGATGCCGCCGAGCTTGCTCGACGTCCCGGTGAAGTAGCGGTCGACGAGGACGTGGTCGAGGCCGACGGCCTCGAAGACCTGCGCACCGTGGTAGCTGGCGACCGTCGAGATGCCCATCTTGGACATCACCTTGAGCACACCCTTGCCGAGGGCCTTGATCAGGTTGCGCACGGCCTGCTCGGGCTCGACCGGGACCAGGCCGCGGGCAGCCAGGTCCTCGACCGACTCCATCGCGAGGTACGGGTTGACCGCGGAGGCGCCGTAGCCGATGAGCAGGGCCACGTGGTGCACCTCGCGGACGTCGCCGGCCTCGAGAATGAGACCGACCTGGGTGCGCGTCTTCTGCCGGATCAGGTGATGGTGCACGGCAGCGGTGAGGAGCAGGGACGGGATCGGTGCCCAGTCGGCGTCGGAGTCCCGGTCGGACAGCACGATGAAGCGGGCGCCCGCTGCCACCGCCTCGGACACCTCGACGAAGATGTCGTCGAGGGCGTTGTGCAGCGCCGGTCCCCCGCCCGCGACCGGGTAGAGCCCGCGGATCCGGGCCGTGGCGAAGCCCGGCAGGTTGCCGTCCCGGTTGATGTGCTGGATCTTGGCCAGCTCGTCGTTGTCGATGACCGGGAAGCTGAGTACCACCTGGCGGCAGTGCGCGGGCGTCGCGGTGAGCAGGTTCTGGTCCGGGCCGATCGCGACGCCGAGGCTGGTGACGAGCTCCTCGCGGATCGCGTCCAGCGGCGGGTTGGTGACCTGGGCGAAGAGCTGGCTGAAGTAGTCGAACAGCAGCCGTGGGCGGGTCGAGAGGACCGCGACCGGCGTGTCGGTGCCCATCGAGCCGATCGGCTCGGCGCCGGACCGGGCCATCGGGGTCAGCAGCAGGCGCAGCTCCTCCTCGGTGTAGCCGAAGGCCTGCTGGCGTCGGGTGACGCTGGCGTGGGTGTGGACGACGTGCTCGCGCTCGGGCAGGTCGGCGAGGTGCAGCTGGCCGACGTGCAGCCAGTCGTCGTACGGTGCCTCGGCTGCGAGCTCGGACTTGATCTCGGCGTCGTCGACGATCCGGCCGCGGTCGGTGTCCACGAGGAACATCCGGCCCGGCTGCAGCCGGCCCTTGCGGACGACCGTTGCCGGGTCCAGGTCCAGCACCCCCACCTCGCTGGCGAGGACGACCAGACCGTCCTCGGTGACCCAGTAGCGGCTGGGCCGCAGCCCGTTGCGGTCCAGGACCGCGCCGATCAGGCTGCCGTCGGTGAACGTGATGCAGGCCGGGCCGTCCCAGGGCTCCATCAGTGCCGAGTGGAACTGGTAGAAGGCCCGGCGGGCGGGGTCCATCTCGGTGTGGTTCTCCCACGCCTCCGGGATCATCATCAGGACCGAGTGCGGCAACGACCGGCCGGCGAGGTGCAGCAGCTCGAGCACCTCGTCGAAGGAGGCCGAGTCGCTGGCCCCCGGCGTGCAGATGGGCGTCAGCCGGGTCAGGTCGCCGGGGATCACGTCGCTGGTCAGCTGGCTCTCCCGGGCCGCCATCCAGTTGCGGTTGCCCTTGACCGTGTTGATCTCGCCGTTGTGCGCGATCAGCCGGTAGGGGTGGGCGAGCGGCCAGGAGGGGAACGTGTTGGTGGAGAACCGCGAGTGCACCAGGGCCAGCTCGGTGACGTACCGGCGGTCGGAGAGGTCCGGGAAGAACGGCTCTAGCTGCGCTGTGGTGAGCATGCCCTTGTAGACGATCGTGCGCGCCGACAGGGACGGGAAGTAGGTGCCGGCCTCGCGCTCGGCCCGCTTGCGCAGGCAGAAGGCCATCCGTTCCAGCGCCAGGCCGAACACGCCGCCGGTCGCGGAGGTGACGAACAGCTGCCGGAACCGCGGCATCACCCCACGCGCCGTCCGGCCGAGCAGCGACGGCGCGGTGGGCACGTCGCGCCAGCCGAGCACCCGCAGGCCCTCCTCGGTGGCGAGCGCCTCGACCGCCGCGCGGGCCGCGGACTCGGCTGCGTCGTCGTCCGGGAGGAAGGCGGTGCCGACCGCGTAGGCGCCCTTGTCCGGCAGCGGGAACGGGGTGACCGTGCGCAGGAAGGCGTCCGGCAGCTGGGTGAGGATGCCCGCGCCGTCACCGGAGTCGGGCTCGGCGCCGGAGGCGCCACGGTGGTCCAGGTTGCGCAGGGCCGTCAGGGCCTGGTCGACGATCTCGTGGGTGGCGACCCCGGACAGCGTGGCCACGAACGCCACCCCACAGGCGTCGTGCTCGTACGCCGGGTCGTAGAGCCCTTGTGCCTTGGGCCCTGCTCCGGACGGGTGTGCGGGCACGGGAGACCGTTCCTTCCTCGTCGATGAGCCGATCTGGGGATCAGCATCCGCCGGATCAGCACCGTCATCGACCGAGGGACGACATTGGCCCTGCGGTACGAGCCCGCAGCATAACGGGACAGCCGCCCCGGACGTGGGTCAAGTTTCCGGCATGTGAAACGGCGCGTCGTCCGGCGAGGCGGTCCCCCGCGGTCAGGTCAGGCCGGAGGCGTCGACCAGGGTGCCGACGCCGTACGTGACGGCGGCTGCGAGCGCGCCGACTGCGGTCTGGCGCAGACCGCCGTACCACCACGGCCGGGGGGTGAGCCTGGTGACGAAAGCGCCGCAGAGGAACAGCCCGGCGAGCGTGAGCAGCAGCGCGGGGATCATCGAGGTGGCACCGAACAGGTACGGCAGCACCGGCAGGGACGCCCCGACCGCGAACGAGGCGAACGACGAGCCGGCAGCCAGCCGGGCCGAGGGCAGGTCGGCCTGGTCGATGCCGAGCTCCTCCCGGACGTGCACGTCCAGGACCTGGACCGGGTCGCGGGACAGCTGCTTGGCCACCTCGCGGGCCAGCTCGGGCTCGAGCCCCTTCGCGACGTACATCTGGGCCAGCTCGCGCTCCTCCCCGGCCGGGTTGCGCTCGATCTCGCGACGCTCGAGCTCGATCTCGGCCAGCGCCTGCTCGGCCTGGGATCGCACCGAGATGTACTCCCCCGCGGCCATCGAGAAGGCGCCGGCGGCGAGTCCCGCCAGCCCGGCGAGCAGCACCGGCTTGCTGTCGGTCGAGCCTCCGGTCACACCCGCGATCAGGGCGAAGTTGGACACCAGACCGTCCGAGGCGCCGAAGACAGCCGGCCGCAGCCAGCCGCCGGTGACGTCCGAGTGCTCGTGCTGGATCCGCATCGCCTCTCGTTCGGCCCGCTCCCGCTCCTGCTGCTGCTCGGTCGACTCGCTGCTCATCGGACCTCGTCCTCGATCGGTCGGGCGGGCGGGTTGTCGTCGGAGGCCGTGTCGTCGGACGACGCGTCGTCAATGTCGTCGGTGTCATCGGGGGCCTGGTCGCGCCGGAGCGCCTCGAGCTCCTCCGGTGTCTCCCGGCCGGGCCGCAACCGGGCGCTGACCACGAAGTAGACGACCGCTCCGATGAAGACCAGCAGGCTGGTCCAGTCGTTGAGGCGAAGCCCGAGGAAGGAGTGGGCTGGGTCGACCCGCAGAGCCTCGATCCAGCCGCGTCCGACGGTGTACGCCGCGACGTACAGGGCGAAGGCCCGGCCATGGCCGAGCCGGAAGCGGCGGTCGGCCCAGATGACCAGCGCCGCGACGCCGACATCCCAGATCAGCTCATAGAGGAAGGTCGGGTGGTAGGTCGACTGCCCGAGGGACCCCTGCGGGCGGTGCGCCGGATCGATGACCAGCGCCCACGGCACGTCGGTGGCCTTGCCGAAGAGCTCCTGGTTGAAGTAGTTGCCGAGCCGGCCGATGGCCTGGGCGAGCACGATCCCCGGGGCCAGTGCGTCCGCGAAGGCCGGCAGCGGGATGCCCCGGCGCCGGCAGCCGAGCCAGGCGCCCACCCCGCCGAGCGCGATGGCGCCCCAGATGCCGAGGCCGCCCTTCCAGATGTAGAGGGCGTGCAGCGGGTGCCCGCCGTCGCCGAAGTAGGCCTCCGGCGAGGTGATCACGTGGTAGATCCGGCCGCCGATGATGCCGAACGGCACCATCCAGGTCGCCACCTCGGTCACGTCGCCGGCCCGACCGCCGCGCGCCACCCACCGGCGCTCGCCCAGCCAGACGGCCACCACGATGCCGGCGATGATGCACAGGGCGTAGGCACGCAGCGGCAGCGGCCCGAGGTGCCAGACACCCTCGGACGGGCTGGGGATCGAGAAGGGAGTCATCGCCTGCTCAGGCTAGCCGCGCCAGCCGGGTGAGGTCCGCGCGCAGGTCGGCGACAGTGGTGTCCGCCGACCAGACCACCCGGGCCGACCCGTGCAGGAAGCCGGTCGTGTAGGTGCCGTGGGACACCATGTAGTTGCCACCCTGGGAGCCGTCCGGCTTCTCGTAGCTGATGTAGAGCGCCTTGGCCGCCTTCTCGACGGTGCCGACCGGCGCCACGAGACCCTCGTACGTCGGGTCGAACCGGTCCAGGTAGTCCCGGACCACGTCCGGGGTGTCCCTCGCCGGGTCGGTCGCGACGAACAGCAGCCGGACGTCCTTGCGCACCGCGGGAGTGGCGCCCCGCAGGGCCGAGGCGAAGTTCGCGAGCACCACGTTGCAGATGTCTGGGCAGTGCGTGTAGCCGAAGAAGACCAGGGTCACCGGTGTCCGCGCCACCTCCGTGGGGGTGACGTGCTGACCTTCGGTGTCGGTGAACGACAGGTCCGGCAGCGGGTACCCCTTGGTGACTCCGGTGCCGTGCCAGCCGGGCTCGCCGTTGGCACTGATCGTCGTCTCGGAGCTGCCGCTCGCGCAGCCCGCGACCAGGGCCACCGCCGCCAGAGCCACGGTCAGCCGTACGCCGGTCATCGGCCGCGCCGCACCCCGTCGGCCAGGTCGGCCGCCAGCTTCTCGACCGCCACCAGTCCCTCCTCGGGCGACGCCGCGTCGAGCACGGCGCGCACGAAGGCCGACCCGACGATGACGCCGTCGGCGAAGGCCGCCACCTCGGCCGCCTGGTCGCCGTTGGACACACCGAGTCCGACGCACACCGGCCGGTCGCTGACCGCGCGCACCCGGCGGACCAGGGTGCCCGCGGCGTCGCTGACGGACGTGCGGGTGCCGGTGACACCCATCGTGGAGGCGGCATAGATGAAGCCACGGCACTGCTCCGCTGTCCAGCGGATCCGGTCCTCGGTCGAGGACGGGGCGACCAGGAAGACCCGGCCGAGCCCGGTCGCGTCGCTGGCCCCGAGCCAGTCCGACGGCTCGGTCCCCGCCTCGTCCGGCGTCAGGTCCGGCGTGATCAGCCCCGCACCGCCCGCTTCGACCATGGCGTCGGCGAACCGGCGTACGCCATAGCGCTCGATCGGGTTCCAGTAGGTCATGACCAGAGTCGGGGCACCGGTCGCCGCGACGCCACGCACCGTGGTGAGGACGTCGTCGGTGGTAGTGCCGCGTTGGAGCGCCGCCTCGACCGCGCGCTGGATGACGGGGCCATCCATCAGTGGGTCCGAGTAGGGCAGCCCGATCTCGACCACGTCGACGCCGCCGCGGACCATCGCGACCATCGCGTCGATGCCGCCCTGCACCGAGGGGTAGCCGGCCGGCAGGTAGCCCACCAGCACGGCCCGGTTCTCGGCCCGGGCGGCAGCGAGCGTGTCGTCGAGCCGGCTGACCGGTGTGGTCACCAGCCCTCCCCCGACGCGTCCTGCGGGTCCTGCTCGACCACAGCGGTCGCCGACTGCACCAGCTCCTCGTCGCTGACGACGTCGAACCACTTGGCGGCGGTGTCGACGTCCTTGTCGCCGCGGCCGGAGAGGTTGACGAGCAGCGTCACGTCCGGGCCGAGCTCGCGACCGACCTTCATCGCGCCGGCCAGCGCGTGCGCGCTCTCGATCGCCGGGATGATGCCCTCGGTCCGGCAGAGCAGGGCGAACGCATCCATCGCCTCGGTGTCGGTGATCGGGGCGTAGGTCGCCCGGCCGGTGTCGTGCAGGTAGGCGTGCTGCGGGCCGACGCCGGGGTAGTCGAGGCCTGCGGAGATGGAGTGCGACGGCAGCGTCTGCCCCATCTCGTCCTGCAGCACGTAGGTGCGGGTGCCGTGCAGCACCCCCGGCGAGCCACCCGCCATCCGGGCCGCGTGCCGGCCGCTGTCGACGCCCTCGCCGCCGGCCTCGAAGCCGTAGAGCCGCACACCCGGGTCGTCGAGGAACGCAGTGAAGATGCCCATCGCGTTCGAGCCCCCGCCGACGCAGGCGACGACCGCGTCCGGCAGCCCGCCGGTGAGCTCGAGGACCTGCTGCTTGGCCTCGTCGCCGATGATCCGCTGGAAGTCGCGGACCATCGCCGGGAAGGGGTGCGGCCCGGTGACGGTCCCGAGGATGTAGTGCGTGCGGTCCACGTTGGTGACCCAGTCGCGCATCGCCTCGTTGATGGCGTCCTTCAGGGTCTGGCTGCCCGCCTCCACCGCGACCACCTCGGCGCCGAGCAGCCGCATCCGCGCGACGTTGAGGGCCTGCCGTCGAGTGTCCTCGGCGCCCATGTAGACGACGCACTCGAGGCCCAGCAGCGCGGCAGCGGTGGCGGTGGCGACACCGTGCTGACCGGCACCGGTCTCGGCGATGACACGGGTCTTGCCCATGTCTCGGGTCAGCAGGGCTTGGCCCAGCACATTGTTGATCTTGTGCGAGCCGGTGTGGTTGAGGTCCTCGCGCTTGAGCAGCACCCGGGCGCCGCCGGCGTGCTCGGCGAACCGGCGGGCGTCGGTGACCGGGCTGGGCCGGCCGGTGTAGCTGGCGTGCAGCCCGGCGAGCTCGGCCTGGAACGCCTGGTCGTGCCGGCACTTCTCGTAGGCGGCGGTCAGCTCGTCGAGCGCGGCCACCAGCGCCTCGGGGACGAACCGGCCGCCATAGGTGCCGAAGTGCCCGCGGGCGTCCGGGACGTCGCTGCTGTAGGTCATCGGGGCGCCTCCGTCAGCGGTCGTGCTTGAGCGCGGGGTGCGCCCCGGCCGCGACGAGGTCGGCCACGGCGGAGCGGGGGTCCCGGCCGGTCACCAGCGACTCGCCGACCAGGACGGCGTCGGCCCCGTCGCGGGCGTACTCGATGACGTCGTGCGGGCCGCGGACGCCGGACTCGGCCACCCGGATCACGTGGCTGGGGATGTGCGACGCGACAGCTGCGAAGACGCCGCGGTCGACCTGCAGGGTCCGCAGGTCGCGGGCGTTGATGCCGACGACGTCGGCGCCCGCGTCGACTGCGCGGGACACCTCCTCCACCGTGTGGCACTCGACCAGCGGGGTGAGACCGAGGGTCTTGGCCCGTTCGACGAGGGAGACCAGCGCGTTCTGGTCGAGAGCCGCCACGATGAGCAGGGCGAAGTCTGCGCCGTGCACCCGGGCTTCCCAGAGCTGGTAGCTCGACACGATGAAGTCCTTGCACAGCACCGGGACGTCGACTGCCCGCCGCACCGCCACCAGGTCCTCGAGGCTGCCGCCGAACCGGTGCCGCTCGGTGAGCACGCTGATGATCGCGGCGCCGCCGGCCTCGTAGTCGGCGGCCAGGGCCGCGGGGTCGGCAATCGCCGCCAGGGCTCCCTTGGACGGGCTGGACCGCTTCACCTCGGCGATCACCGCGACGCCCTCGCCGCGGAGCAGCGGCGACTTGCGGCAGTCGGGCCGGCCCTCGGCGCGCGCCTTCAGGTCGTCGAGGCTGACCCGCGCCTGGCGCTCGGCCAGGTCCGCGCGCACGTCGACCAGGATGTCGTCGAGCACACTCACTCGGTGGGTCCCCTCGCCTGTCCAGCCGATCTCGGTCCGGATCAGCCTAACCGTCAGGGAGCGAGCGCCTCGCCCACGGTCAGGTTGCGGACGATCCAGAACACCACGATCACGCCGAGCGCCAGGTAGAGGGTCCACGCCGGGGCGACCCGAGTGCGCGGCTGACCCCGCCACGAGCGGAGCACCCACCGGCCCCAGATCGTTGCGGCGAGGACGATGCCGACAATCGTCAGGACGTTGAGCCCGACGGCAGCGCCGACGTCGCCGTGGGTCAGGGCGTGCACGGCCCGCAGGGACCCGCAGCCCGGGCAGTAGTAGCCGGTGATGAACAGGAACGGACAGGTCGGGTAGTGCCCGGACTGGTTCGGGTCGACCAGCCCGACGTACGTGGTGGCGGCGAGCGCGGCGCCCGCGGCAGCGACCGGTGCCCGCAGTGCCCGGGCCCGTCCGGTCCCCGCCGCCGGCAGCGTGCTCGCCGTCACCACCGCCTCACGAGTTGCTGTTGCTTCCCGCGACCGCACCGACGATGAACAGCGCGATGAGCAGTCCGAAGAGGACGCACGCCGCGATCGCCGACCAGAGCGCGAACTGCTTCGCCTTACGGGACGACTCCTGGGCACCGGCCAGGTCCCCGGCGGCGTACTTGCCGTTCACCTGGGCGGCGAACACGATCGAGGCGATGCTCAGCGGCCAGCAGCAGAAGATGAGGGTGAGGATCGCCCAGACCAGGTAGTTGGGGGGCGGCTGCCCGCCGGGCTGGCTGTATGGGCTGCCATACGGCTGGCCGTACTGCGGCTGGGCCCCGTACTGAGGCTGACCGTATTGGGGCTGGCCGCCGTACGGCGGCTGGCCGGGCGACGGCTGGCTCCAGTCGGGCTGCCCGGGCTGGTTCGGCTGGCCGCCCGGCTGCTCCGGCGGCCGGGGAGGCTCGTTCTGGTCGGACGGCGGGTTGCTGCCTGAGTCGCTCACGCGGTGGTTCCCCCTGTGTCGGTCGTGTGGTCCTGGTCGCCACCCATGCCCATCATCGACATCACCTTGCCGACGACAGCGCCGAGCACCACCACGCCGAGGCCCACGAAGAACAGCCACGGCAGCTCGAACGGCAGGGCGAGACCGGCGACCAGGAAGCCGACGAACATGATGCTGACCGCGGTCCAGGCGGCCGGCGTGTTCCCGTGGGCTGCCGACATGGTGACGTCCTTCGCTGCTCGGGTGGGGCGACTGCTGGAGCCTTGACGCCGCAGATTGTGCCAGCCCGGGTCAGGCGGTGGGGTCCTCCCCGCGGTCCAGGGCGTCCCACGTGTCTCGGGGCGCCGCCGTCCTGGCGCCGGCAGGGGCGTCGTACCGGGATCGGGGCTGCGGCCAGTGCCGCGCCCGCACGATGACTGCAGTGGCACCGAGCCCCACCAGGATCCCGCCGACCAGGGGTGCCCAGCGGGTCGGGGTCAGGCCGGTCGCGACCAGCCCGACGGCCCCCGCCACGAGCACCACGGCCAGCGCCGCCCGGGCCCCGGTGCGGACGAGCAGGATGGCGCCGGCGCCGGCGAGCGCCACCAGCGCCAGCGCGGTGGCGGACCCGGAGCCGGTCGTGGTGCCCGGCGCAGCCGGTACGCCGGGTGGTGCCCCCGTCGACCGGGACCCCCCGACCAGGGCGAGCGCCGCGCCCACGACGACGAGGCCGAGGGCCATCGCCATCTCGCGCCGAGGGGTCATGCCGACCGGTGTCATGACGAGGGCCGCGCTGGTCGCAGGGCACCTGCCGTCGCAACTGCGCGGAGCACGGCCATCGCCTTGTTGAGGCACTCCTGGTCCTCCGCGGCCGGGTCGGAGTCGGCCACGATGCCCGCGCCGGCCTGGACGTAGGCGACGCCGTCGCGCAGGTAGGCGGTGCGGATCGCGATCGCGGTGTCGGCCGACCCGGCGAAGTCGAGGTAGCCGACGCAGCCGCCGTAGACGCCGCGACGGGTGGGCTCGAGTTCCTCGATCAGCTCCATCGCCCGTGGCTTGGGTGCACCGGACAACGTGCCCGCCGGGAAGCAGGACGCCAGCACGTCGTACGCGGTGCGACCTGGCGACACCTGCCCCACGACGGTGCTGACGATGTGCATGACGTGGCTGAAGCGTTCGACCGACATGAAGTCGACCACCTCGACGCTGCCGGGTGCGCAGACCCGGCCGAGGTCGTTGCGCCCGAGGTCGACGAGCATGAGGTGCTCGGCGCGCTCCTTGGGGTCGGCGAGCAGGTCAGCGGCCAGGGCCGCGTCCTCCTCCGGCGTCGCGCCCCGCCAGCGGGTGCCGGCGATCGGGTGCATCATCGCCCGCCCGTCGGCCACCTTGACCAGGGCCTCGGGGCTGGACCCGACCACGTCGAAGCCGTCGAACCGGAGCAGGTACATGTAAGGGCTCGGGTTGGTCGCGCGCAGCATCCGGTAGACGTCGAGCGGGTCGGCGTCGGTGGTCACGGTGAAGCGTTGGCTGACGACGACCTGGAACGCCTCGCCGGCCCGGATCTCCTCCTTCGCCCGCTCGACCGCGGCCCGGTAGTCGTCACTGGTGCGGCTGCGCTGGTAGCTCGGCTCGGCCGGCTCGAACGCAGCCACCGTCGCAGGAGCCGGCTCCGCGAGCTCCGCCGTCATCCGGTCCAGCCGCGCCACTGCGTCGGCGTACGCCCAGTCGACCCGCTCGTCGGTGGCGTCGTAGTTGACGGCGTTGGCGATCAGCAGCACCGATCCGTCCGAGTGGTCCAGCACGGCCAGGTCGGTGGCGAGCATCATGGCCAGCTCGGGGACGTGCAGGTCGTCGGTGGTCAGCTCGGGCACCCGCTCGAGCCGGCGGACGGCGTCGTAGCCGATCATGCCGACCAGGCCGCCGGTCAGCGGCGGTAGGTCCGGCAGCCGCTCGGTGTGCAGGGTCGCGACCGTCGCCCGCAGCGCCTCGAGCGGGTCGCCGTCGGTCGGCACCCCGACCGGGGGCTCACCGATCCAGCAGGCCTGCCCGTCGCGCTCGGTCAATGTCGCGTGCGACCGGGCGCCGACGAACGAGTAGCGCGACCAGACCCCGCCGAGCTCGGCCGACTCGAGCAGGAAGGTGCCGGGCCGGCCACCGGCCAGCTTCCGGTAGACGCTGAGCGGCGTCTCGGCGTCCGCGAGCAACCGGCGCGACACGGGGATCACCCGTCGGTCGCGCGCCAGCTCGCGGAACTCGTCGAGGTCCATCGCGGTCGGGGCCATGGCGGCCATTGTGCTGGTACGCCGGTGGCGGGTGCGCCGTGGACTACTCGCCGGCGAGCAGCGGATCGGCGTCGAAGCAGGTGTGCGCGCCGGTGTGGCAGGCGGGGCCGACCTGGTCGACCACGACGAGCAGGGCGTCACCGTCGCAGTCGAGCCGCACTTCGCGGACGTGCTGGACGTTGCCGGAGGTGTC
>JAVEDA010000056.1 GCA_030841195.1 Actinomycetota bacterium
ACCAGCGCGGACCCGAGAGGCGCGACCCGCGCCTGCACGGCGGTGGTGGCGGAGCCGAGCGGTCCGCGGGCCAGCTCGAGCTCCAGCTCGCGGATCTCCCCGTCCCGGCGGACCGCCCGGACCAGCCCGAGCAGCTCCTCGGAGAGCAGCCGCTGCTCCCGGACCAGGCCGAAGGAGTAGGCGGCCGGGCTGGACCGGACCACCCGGTCCTCGGCGTCGAGGACGACGGTCGAGCTGCGCAGGAGGGCCAGGACGTCCGCAGCGCCGGGGGGCAGGGTCTGGGCGGGAACCTCGTCGTCGGGGACCCGCTGCTCGCGCTCGCTGACCCGGAACGCGAGCGCCGCGGCAGCGCCGACGAGCAGGCCGACGACGGCCGCGAGCCCGATGAGCAGCGACTCCACACCTCGATCGTAGGTGCGACACTGGGCCGTTCCCGCTGTTCGCAGCCCTCGCAGGCGGGGGTTCTGCTCCTGTTCACCTTCGGGACGGCACCGGTTCATGCGCGGCTGGCAGGCTGCGGGCCCGTCGGACGACGAAGGGTGACCTATGCGCGACGCGTACCACGAGGAGCTCCAGGCCCTCAACGACCAGCTGGTCGAGATGACCCGCCTGGTGGGGTCGGCGATCAACCGGGCCACCACGGCCCTGCTGGACGCCGACCTGACGCTGGCCGAGAGCGTGATCGTGGCCGACGACGCCGTCGACGCGCTGCGGGACGACCTGGACCGGCGGGCGATGGACCTGCTGGCGCGGCAGCAGCCGGTCGCCAGCGACCTGCGCGTCATCGTCACGACGCTGAAGATGAGCGCCGACCTGGAGCGGATGGGCGACCTGGCCCGGCACGTGGCCCGGGCCGCGCGGCGCAGGTTCCCCGACCCGGCCGTGCCGGCCCCGCTGCGCGCCACGGTGGTCGAGATGGGTCAGGTCGCCGAGCTGCTGGTCGCCAAGGCAGGTGCCGTCATCGCCTCCCACGACGTCGAGGAAGCCCTGCAGGTGGAGCGCGACGACGACGAGATGGACCGGCTGCACCGCGAGCTGTTCGCCTCGCTGCTGGACGTGACCTCGCCGTACAGCATCGAGGCGGCCATCGACGTCACGCTGGTCTCGCGTTACTACGAGCGCTTCGCCGACCACGCCGTTGCGGTGGCCCGCCGGGTCGTCTTCCTGGTCACCGGACAGCAGCCCCAGGACGTCGCCGAGCACGTCTGACCGGTCGGGCCAGCGACCCTGGTTGCGGTCAGCGACCCTGGTTCTTGACCGCCTCGATCGACTCCTTGGCGGCGTCGGGGTCGAGGTACTCCCCGCCGGGCACCCGCGGCTGCAGGTCGCCGTCGAGGGTGTACAGCAGCGGGATGCCGGTGGGGATGTTGAGCCCGGCGATGTCGTCGTCGGAGATGCCGTCCAGGTGCTTGACCAGGGCTCGCAACGAGTTGCCGTGCGCCGCGACGAGCACCGTCCGCCCGGTGCGCAGGTCCGGCACGATGTCGTCGTACCAGTAGGGCAGCATCCGGCCCACCACGTCCTTGAGGCACTCGGTGCGGGGCAGCACCTCGTCGGGCAGGTCCTGGTACGCCGGGTCGCCGACCTGCGACCACTCGTCGTCGTCGGCCAGGGGCGGCGGCGGGGTGTCGTAGGACCGGCGCCAGAGCATGAACTGCTCCTCGCCGAACTCGGCGAGGGTCTGCTTCTTGTCCTTGCCCTGCAGGGCCCCGTAGTGGCGTTCGTTGAGCCGCCAGCTGCGTCGCACCGGGAGCCACATCCGGTCGGCGACGTCCAGCGCGATCTGCGCGGTGTCGATGGCGCGGCGCATCACCGAGGTGTGCAGCACGTCCGGCAGCAGGCCCCGCTCGGTGAGCAGCTCACCGCCCCGGCGCGCCTCGGCGGCGCCCTTCTCGGTCAGGCCGACGTCGACCCAGCCGGTGAAGAGGTTCTTCTCGTTCCAGTCGCTCTGGCCGTGCCGGAGCAGGACGAGGGTGGAGTCCTGGTGGTCGCTTGCGCTCATGCCGCAGAGCCTGCCAGAAATGGACGTGAGGCCTGTCGGGGGTCCGCGTACGGCCCTGATCAACCGGGCCGTGCGCTAGCGACCACGGCGGCCCGCGGTCAACGACGCCCCGACAACGCCGAGGGTCCAGGTCAGCAGCGGCACGAGCAGCAGCATCATCATCCCCGAGCCCAGGTCGTCGTCGACGGCGTAGGTCGCGAGGTCCGGGGCTCCGCTCGAGTGGAAGTCGCGGACCAGCCCTGGGTCGTAGGGCTGTCCCCCGGTCACCACGGCCGCACCGGCCCAGCCGAGGAACAACAGCATCCCGGCCAGCAGGGCGGCGAGCAGCACGACCTGGCGGCCCGCGGCGGCACTCCTGCCGCGCCATGCCGCGGCGCCACCCAGTGCCAGCGAGCCGAGCGGGATGAGGACGACAGGCAGCACACCGGGAACCGACGACGACGTGGCGGCCGTGCCGACGAGCAACCACAGCACCGTGATCGCGGGCCCGCCGAGCAGGACCAGCGGCAGCACTCGCCGGCACGGCCCGGTCAGCCTGCCGACCACCACGACCGCGGTCAGCAGGTAGACGACGACCGCGGCGAGGAAGGCGGCTGTCGCGACCCATACTCCTGGCCCGGTCCGAAGTCCGGGGTAGTGCACCAGCCCGTAGGAGACCAGGCCGACGCACCCGACGGCCGCCGACACCACGACCCCGACCAGCGCCCGGCCGGGCGCATCCTGCCCGCGTGGTGCCTGCAGGACGGCTCGCAAGCACCCCACGACGAAGCGTCGGCGGCTGCTGCGACCGTGCAGGTGGCTCAGCTCGGCGACCATCGCCCGGCCCCACTGAGCCCGGTCGGCCGGCAGCAGCCGGACGGCCACAGCGAGGACCCGAGAAGGCAGGTCGACGGTCACTGCGCACCGCCGAGCTGACGGCGCACTGCTGGTGACCGTCGTCGTACTCCGGGCGCCGGCTCGAGCCGCGCCACCTCGGCGACGCCGGCGGCCGTCAGCCGGTACACATGTCGCGGTGGCCGGCCCGGCTCGGTCTCCTGCCAGGCCGACTCGAGCAGGCCGCGGTCAGACAGCCGCATCAGGATCGGGTAGAGCGAGCCGGACTTCAGGTCCACCTCGGCTCCGAGCTCGTAGCCGTAGCGCCACCGCGGGGGATCGGCAGCTAGGGCCTGCAGCACGGTGACGGTCTGCGCGGACGGGGCGCGGTTGCGAGGCACGGCGTAACTCTACCTATGTAGCGAACGTACGCAAGACGTTGAGTGGCGGAATCTGGTGGCTCCATCGGCGTGTCGACCACAAGGTCGCGCCACTCGACGCAGGGGTGTGCGGCTAGGACCCCGGCGGCGGGGGTGGGGCGTCGGCGGGGGCGAGGTTGCGGAAGGCCTCGAGGTTCCAGGTGGGCTCGCCGCGGGAGGTCCGCCAGGCCCACTCCTTGCGGATCGCGCTGGCGAAGCCCAGCTCGAGGATCACGTTGAAGGACGAGTCGGCGGCCTCGAGGACCGCACCGAGCAGCCGGTCGACCTCGTCGTCGGTCACCGCCTGCAACGGCAGCCGGCCGCTGAGGTAGACGTCGCCGAGGTGGTCGAGGGCGAACCCCACGGCGTACAGCCTGGTGTTGCGCTCGAGCAGCCAGCGGTTGACCGCCTCGTGGTTCTCGTCCGGGCGCCGGCAGACGAACGCGTTCACCGACAGGCTGTGCGCGCCGACGACGAGGCTCACCGTGGTCTTGAGCTTCTTCTCGCCGGGGAGCACGACGACGAAGGTGCCCGGCGTGGGCTCCTCGTGCTCGTGCTCGGCAAGGGCTGCGCGCAGGACCGACGCGGCGGTGTCCTGCTCGGGCGTCACCGGCCGACGGCCAGCGCCGGGTGCGCCTCGCGCTCGAGGAGGGCGTCGGAGTAGACCTCGAGCATGCCGGCCGCCGTCGCGGCCCAGCCGAACCGGCCGGCGTGCCGCACCGCACCGCGACTCAGGGCGGCCCGGTGGCCGGGGTCACCGGCCAGGTCGGCCAGCACATCGGCGTACGCCGAGGGGTCGTGGCCGTCGATCAGGAGGCCGGACGAGCCGTCTGCGACGGCGGTGCGCAGGCCGCCCACCGACGCCGCGACGACCGGCGTACCGCAGGACTGGGACTCGATGGCCACCAGGCCGAACGACTCGCTGTAGGACGGCACGACCGTGACGTCGGCGGCGCGGTACCAGTCGGGCAACTCGGTCTGCGGCACCGGCGGCACGAACCGGACCAGGTCGGCGATGCCGAGCTCGCCGGCCAGCGACTGCAGTGACTCGGGACGGGCCAGCCCGGTGCCGGACGGGCCGCCGACGACCGCCACGACCAGCCGTTCGCGCAGCGAGGGTCGCAGGGCGACGAGGCGGGCGGCCGCGCGGAGCAGCACGTCGGGCGCCTTCAGCGGCTGGATCCGCCCGACGAACAGCAGCAGGTAGGCGTCGTCCGCGATGCCGAGGGCCCGGCGGGCGACGAGCTGGGAGCCCGGCGAGAAGAGGTCGAGGTCGACGCCCGGGGGCACCACCGCGACCCGGTCGGGGTCGGCGTCGTAGAGGTCCACCAGCTGGTGGCCCTCCTCGTCGGTGTTGGCGACCAGCCGGTCGGCCGCCTCGACGACCTGGGCCACGCCGAACGCCCGGGCGGCCGGCTCCGGGGCGTAACCCAACGGCAGCGTGAGGTTCTTGACCTTCGCCATCGTGTGCATCGAGTGCACCAGCGGCACGTCCCAGCGTTCCGCCGCGAGCCACGCGACCTGGCCGGAGAGCCAGTAGTGGGAGTGCACCAGG
>JAVEDA010000069.1 GCA_030841195.1 Actinomycetota bacterium
GCGGTCGAGTGGCTGTGCCTGCCGCGGCCCGACTCACCGAGCGTCTTCACGTCGCTGCTCGACCGTGGCGCAGGTGCCTTCCGGATCGGACCGTACGACGAGATGGTGCCGGCCGCGCGGCGCTACCTGCCGGGCAGCCTGATGGTCGAGACGACCTGGCAGACGCGCACCGGGTGGTTGCTCGTGCGCGACGTCCTGTGCATGGGGCCGTGGCACAACGTGGACGAGCGGTCCCGGACGCACCGACGCTCCCCGACCGACTTCGACGCCGAGCACTGCCTGCTCCGGATCGTGCGGTGTGTCAGCGGCTCGGTCGACCTGTCGATGACCTGCGAGCCGTCGTTCGACTACGGCCAGGTCGAGCCGGTCTGGTCCTATGCAGGTGCCAGCTACGGCGAGCTCGTCGCGACCGCCCCGAACATCGAGGAGACGCTGCGGCTGACCACCGACCTCCGGCCGGGCGTCGAGGGCCCCGGGGTGCACGCCCGGACCCGGATGGTCGAGGGCGACAACCACTTCGTCGCGCTGTCGTGGTCGCCGCTGCCGCCGCCGCGCACGATGGAGGAGGCGGACGCGCGACTGCGCCGGACCTCGGAGTACTGGCGGCAGTGGATCACGCTTGGCACCTTCCCGGACCACCCGTGGCGCAGCTACCTCCAGCGCAGCGCGCTGACCCTCAAGGGCCTGACCTACGCCCCGACCGGTGCGCTGGTCGCGGCCGCCACCACCTCGCTGCCCGAGACGCCCGGCGGTGAGCGCAACTGGGACTACCGCTACGCCTGGGTGCGCGACTCGACCTTCGCGCTGTGGGGCCTCTACACCCTCGGGTTCGACCGCGAGGCCGACGACTTCTTCTACTTCGTGGCCGACATGTGCCGCGACGGCGAGGACCTGCAGGTGATGTACGGCGTCGGCGGCGAGCGCCAGCTGGACGAGAGCTCGCTGCCGCACCTGAGCGGATACGAGGGCGCCTACCCGGTGCGCACCGGCAACGGCGCGTTCTCGCAGCGCCAGCACGACGTCTGGGGTGCGGTGCTGGACTCGGTCTACCTGCACGCCCGGTCCCGCGACCAGCTGCCGGAGTCGCTCTGGCCGGTGCTCAAGCGGCAGGTCGACCAGGCCGCGGAGCACTGGGAGGAGCCGGACCGCGGCATCTGGGAGGTGCGCGGCGAGCCGAAGCACTTCACCTCGAGCAAGCTGATGTGCTGGGTCGCGCTGGACCGCGGCGCCCGGCTGGCCCGGATGCACGACGAGCCGCAGTACGCCGAGAAGTGGCAGACCCTCGCGGACCAGATCCACGCGGACATCTGCCACAACGGCGCCGACGACCGCGGCGTGTTCGTGCAGCGGTACGGCGCCGAGTCCCTGGACGCGTCGCTGCTGCTGATGCCGCTGATGCGGTTCCTGCCGCCGGACGACCCGCGGATCCGGGCCACCGTGCTGGCGATCGCCGACGAGCTGACCGTCGACGGCCTGGTGCTGCGCTACCGGGTGGAGGAGACCGACGACGGGCTCTCCGGCGAGGAGGGCAGCTTCACGATCTGCTCGTTCTGGCTGGTGTCAGCGCTGATCGAGATCGGCGAGCTGGAGCGCGGCCGCAAGCTCTGCGAGCGACTGCTCGCGTACGCCAGCCCGCTCGAGCTCTACGCCGAGGAGATCGATCCCCGCAGCGGGCGACACCTGGGCAACTTCCCGCAGGCCTTCACGCACCTGGCGCTGATCAACGCGGTCATGCACGTGATCCGGGCCGAGGCGACCGCCACGCATGAGCTGGCCGGCTCGGAACTCCCCTGGGGAGCAGACTGATCAGGGTGCCGGGACGGGGAGTCCGGCCGCCTTGGCGGCCAGGCGGATGTGGCTGCGGAACAGCTCGTCACGGGCGTCGGGCTCCAGCCAGTCGAAGTGGCCGTAGGCCTCCAGGCTGACGAAGCCGTGCAGCATCGCCCAGGTCTGCATCATGGCCTGGAAGCTCTCCGGCGGCACGATGCCGATCAGCTCGTCGTGCTTGGCCTTCTCGCAGTCGATGATGGCCTGGGAGACCTCGCGGATCAGCGGCTCGCCGAGGCGCCCGGTCTCGGCCGCCGCGACGAAGATGCTGGCCAGCTGCCCCATCGCGGCCTTGGCCGCCTCGGTCGTGGGTCCCTCGTCGGGGGCCACGTAGCCGGGCACCGGCATCCCCAGGACCAGGGCGAACTGCTGCGGCTCGGAGCGGGCCCAGTCGCGGTACGAGCTGCCCGCCGCCACCCAGCGGCCGGCCAGGTCCTCGGCGGGAAGCGGCGCGAGCGCAGCGGCGATCCGGGCGCCCAGGGCGAGGTAGCCGTCCGCGATCAACGCGGTGAGCAGCTCGTCGCGGTCGTCGAAGTAGCGGTACAGCGCGGGGGCGGTCATGCCCATCACCCGGGCGATGTCGGTGAACCGGACGTCGGTGGTGCCCTGCTCGCGCATCAGGTCCAGCGCGGTGGCCTTGATCTCGTCGGTGGTGGCCAGCCGGGCCTTCTCGCGGCGGGAGAGTGCTTGTGTCACGGTCACGTAACGCAGCATTACACAAGTAATGAGGCTTGACAAGTGACGCGACCTCGTGTTTGTTATGAGGCGTAACGTTTCCTGCTGACGCTGAGGATGCTCCCCATGACCAGCACGACGACCCGCCCCGTCCGCCCGCCGGTTGGCGTCGAGCGACCGGGCCCGCTCGGCCGGCTGGCCGACCTGACCTACCGCCACCGGCTGCTGACCGTGCTGGCCTGGGTGGCTGCCCTCGCGCTCTCGATCGTGCTCGCCGGCGCCTTCGGCGGCGAGTTCAAGGCCGACTACTCCGCACCCGGGTCGGACTCGAGTGCCGCGCAGACGCTGCTCGAGGACGAGTTCCCGGCCCAGTCGGGTGACACCGTCGACGTGGTGGTGCGCACCGCGGGGCCGGCGACCGCAGCGGCGGTCCGCACCGACGTACGGTCCCTGCTGACGAAGCTGGCCGCCGTGCCGCACGTGGTCGGCATCGACGACCCGTACGCGTCGCCTGGCGGGGTCTCCCCCGACGGACGCACGGTCGTGGCGCACGCCCGCCTGGACGTGGTGAACCCGCCGGACATGCCGGTCGAGGACAGCCAGCGGATGCTCGACGTGGCCGACGCCGTGTCCCGGCCGGGGCTGACCGTCGCGCTCGGCGGCCAGACCATCCAGCAGGCCGAGCAGGGCGCCATCGGCTCCGAGGGCCTCGGCCTGGCGGCCGCCGCGATCATCCTGCTCGTCACCTTCGGCTCGGTCGTGGCGGCCGGGCTGCCGATCCTGGTGGCCGTGGCCGGGCTGGCCGTGAGCTCGACCCTGACCACGCTGCTCATCTCGTTCGTCGACGCACCCGACTGGTCCACCTCGCTGGCCACGATGATGGGCATCGGCATCGGGATCGACTACGCGCTGCTGATGGTCACCCGGTTCCGCGAGTGGCGGGCCGTCGGCCTGGACGAGCGGGCCGCGACTGTCGCGACACTGGACACCGCCGGCCGGGCCGTGCTGCTCGCCGGCAGCACCGTGGTGATCTCGATGATGGGCCTGTTCGCGATGGGCCTGTCGTTCATGCGGGGCGCCGCCCTGGTGACGATCCTCGGCGTCCTCGTCGTGCTGCTCGCCAGCATCACCCTCTTCCCGGCGCTGCTCGGCTACCTCGGCCGGCACATCGACCGGCTGCGGCTGCCGCTGACCCGGTCGCGCTCGATCCAGGTCGCGACCGGTGGGCACGTCGAGCCATCGCGGGCCTGGCTCGGCTGGAGCCGGCTGATCGAGCGGCACCGGGTGGTCGCGGCCATCGTCGGTGTGGTGGCCCTGCTCGCGCTGGCCTCGCCGTTCCTCAGCGTCCGGTTCGGCTTCCCCGACGCCGGCAACAACCGGGAGGGCACCTCCACCCGGCAGGCGTACGACGAGCAGTCGCGGGCCTTCGGGGCCGGCTCGAACGGGCCGCTCCTCATGGTCGCCGAGCTGCCGAACTCCGGCGGTCAGTCCGCCCTCGACCAGACGACCGCTGCGCTGCGCTCGACCAGCGGCGTCGCCGCGGTCACCGAACCGGCCATCAGCCCGGACGGGACCACCGCGGTCTTCACCGTCATCCCGACGACCGGGCCCCAGGACCCGAAGACCCAGGACCTGGTGCACGCGCTCCGCGACACGACGCTGCCGTCGGCCACGGAGGGCACCGGGCTGGCTGTGCACGTCGGTGGCGTCACCGCCACCTCGATCGACTCGACCCACAACATCGCCAAGCGCATCCCGCTGCTCATCGGCGGCGTGGTCCTCCTGTCGATGCTGCTGCTGCTCGTGTCCTTCCGCAGCGTGGCGGTCGCGGCCAAGGCCGCCGTGATGAACCTGCTGTCCGTGGCCGCCGCCTACGGCGTGGTTGCGCTGGTCCTGCAGGGCGGGTGGGCCGGTCAGCTGGTCGGCATCGACACCGAGACCCCGTTGCCGGCGTTCGTGCCGGTGCTGATGTTCGCGGTGCTGTTCGGCCTGTCGATGGATTACGAGGTGTTCCTCGTCAGCCGGATGCGCGAGGCCTGGCTGCGCACTCATGACAACCACCGCGCCATCCTCGAGGGTCTGGCCGGCACCGGCCGGGTCATCACGGCCGCCGCGGCGATCATGGTGGCGGTCTTCGCGGCCTTCATCCCGAGCCCGGACATCGTCCTCAAGGTGATCGGCATCGGCATGGCGTCAGCCATCTTCATCGACGCCACCGTC
>JAVEDA010000089.1 GCA_030841195.1 Actinomycetota bacterium
TGGCAGCTCAAGCCGCTTGGTCGCTTTGACTTGGTGCCCCCGGCAGGATTCGAACCTGCGACACACGGTTTAGGAAACCGATGCTCTATCCCCTGAGCTACGAGGGCGATGGGGGGTCGTCGCTTGAGGATATCTGCCGCCGTGGCCGTGGCCGTCGCGACCCGGACGTGGCAGGGTCGACCGCAGGATGAGAAGACGAGCCGCCGCGCTGCTGACGATCGCAGTGCTTCTCGCGAGCGGCTGCACCGGCTCCGGTGACGCGGCGCCGCCGACGCCGGGCACGTCGACAAGCCGTTCGCCCTCGGACCGCGCATCCTCCACAGCGCCGCCCTCGTCCCCGACGTCGAGCGAGCCGGCGCCGGCGACCGCGATCGACCTGGACGCGGCCATGCGGCTGGTCCGCGAGCTCGCCGCCATGGGGTCGCGCGAAGCGACGTCACGAGCCTTCGCCCAGGCTGCGGACCTCGTCCAGATACGGCTGGCCGCACTCGGCTATTCGGTCCGGCGGCAGACCTTTACGGTGCCGGCGGGGAGGTCCTGGGGAGTCCCGGTGCCCCGTGGCCGGACCGCCAACGTCATCGCCGTACCGGCCGGCCTGACTCCTGGCGACCCGCATCTGGTCGTGGGCGCCCACCTCGACACCGTGCCGCAGTCACCGGGCGCCGAGGACAACGCGAGCGGTGTCGCGGTGCTCGTCGAGCTGGCCCGCCTTGCGCGCGAGGGTGGCACCAGGCTGCCGGTGGTCTTCGTCGCGTTCGCGGCCGAAGAGCCGCGTGGTCCGACCGACGACGAGCACCACTTCGGCTCACAGGAGTACGTACGACGGTCAGCCGGCGCCGAGGGCGACGCGCGACGCGCCATGGTCAGCCTCGACCGGGTCGGCGCGCCCGGCTCGGTGCCGGTGTGCACCGGCGGGCTGTCGCCGCGGCTGGTGCAGCGTGAGCTGCTGGCGGCTGCGGCACGCGTCGGCGTACGGGCACGTGCCTGCGAGAACCGGACCAGCGATCACTGGCCGTTCGAGAAGGCGGGCGAGACGGTAGCCAGGATCGGCGGCAACCCGTCGCCCGGCTACCACTCCGCCCGCGACTTACCGCGACTGGTGAGCCGGCGGCAGCTGGAGCGCACCGGCGCGGTCGTCTGGGAGTGGCTGCGCGGCTGACCGTCAACGGGCGTGGCTGCCCCGCAGCGGTCCGCCGCTGGCCGACCAGATCCGGTTGAGGATCGCCGTGGCCCGCTCCCCACGAGCGACCCGCGGCGCGAAGTCGGGGCCGATGACGACCGGGATCAGCTCCGCGGCCTTCAGCTCGGTGCCCCAGTAGGTGAGCTCGAGCACCGCGCCCTCCTGCGTCTCGCGCGTGGAGTCCATGTCGAAGACGAAGTTGCCGAGCGAGTAGACGACCAGCCCGCCCGGCACCGACTCGACGCCCTGGACCCAGTGCGGATGGCCGCCGACCACCAAGTCGGCACCGGCCCGGACCAGGCGACGCGCCACCACCCGCTGGTCCCGGACCGTCCGCGTCGTGTACTGGGTGCCCCAGTGCGGCAGCACGAGCACGACGTCCACCTCGTCGCGCAGCGCTCGCACGACATCGGTGACTCGCTGCAGGTCGGAGGCGACGAGCGGCCCGGTGCGCGGCCGCATCCGAACGCTCAGTGCCCCCGGCCGGTCCGCCGTCGCCGCCGGGGTCTCGCCGATCGCGTTGAACGCGACGATCCCGAACCGCACGCCGTTCCGCACGACCACCACTGGCCGGGCCGCCGCGGCCAGGTCGGTGCCGGCGCCGACGCCCGCGAAGCCGCCGTCTTCGACTCGGCGCAGGGTCTGCCGCAGTGCTCGGGGGCCGTAGTCGCCCACGTGGTTGTTCGCGAGGGACAACACATCGAACCCGGCGAGCCGCAGACCGGCCCGCACCTGCGGCCTGGCACCGAACGAGTCGCCGCCTTGTCGTGGCGCTCCCGCCGTCGACAGCGTGCTCTCGAGGTTGCCGATGGTCAGGTCGCTCGCCGCCAGCCGCCGCGCCATCGGCCGTAACGCGGCGGCCTGGTCACCGACCTGGTCCAGCCGGTCGCCGACCCGGCGCGCGAGCATGACGTCGCCGGTCAAGGTCACGGTCGTGACCAGGGGCGCGGCCGGGCCCGGCACGGTCGCGGGGTACGCCGCCGGGTTCCGCAGGGGGTGCACGCCATCGACCGTCGCGACCGCGAGCGGTGGCCGTACGTCGGTAGCCGGGACCAGCGCGAGGACGTCGCGGTCCGCGGCCACCTGGTCCAGCGAACCGGTCCGCAGCGCGGCCGCGGGTGCGCCGAGCTCCGCCCAGTCGGTCACCGTTCCGGCCCGCAGCGCGGCGAGCTGGGCACCGGTCAGGGCGAGCCCCTGCCGGGTCGGGTGCAACGCCACCACGAGCGGCGTCCTGGTCGGGGCATCCGCGGCGGTCGGCGCCGGTGCGGTGGCGGTGGTCGGCGTCCGGGTGGGCCCAGCCGTGGGGCGTTCGGCCGGCTCGCCGGTGCACGCCACGACGGCCAGCAGCGTGGCGGCGAGCACGGATGCGAGGTCGCGATGGGCCCTGTGGGTGATAGCCCACAGCCTGCCGTACGACGGTCATCAGCGCGAGGTGGCAGCGCCATCCTCGCCAACTGACAGGCGAGCAGTCCGAACCGGGGGACCTCGCGATGCGTCGTCCAGTGGATGCATCGTGCGATGCACCTCGACTTCGAGGGGGCGTGATGGACGGACGAAGGTTCGTTGTCCTGGTCGGCGCGGCGGCTCTGGTGGCACCGCTCACGGGGTGGACCGCGATGCCCGCCAATGCGACCGGCCCTGTCCCGGCGGCGGTGCCGGCGTCGCAGTGCTTCCCCACGACCGACAACGGTGACCCAGTGCTCAAGACGTTCGGCTTCTCGCCGGTCGCGATCGACTCGCGGCAGGGCTCGAAGGACGTGACGTTCACGGCCACCGCCGAGGACACCGGTGGCCCAGGGGCGCCGTCCGGGGTAGCGGGCGCCACCGTCTACGTGAGCTTTGACGACTCCGGCAACTGGAACCTCAGAGCTCCGATGAAGCCGGACGGCAACGGGGGACTGGTCGGGACTCTCACGATCCTCAAGCAGTACCGGACCGCCACGAGGTACGTGTCGCTGAGCGTCGACGACGTCGCCGGGAACCGCACGACGTACTCGACGGCCGACCTCGAGCAGATGGGCCTGCCGACGACGTTCACGACGGTGACCACGCCTGACACCGGTAAACCTGCTGTGCGCACGGTCCGCCTCTCCACCAGGACGATCGACACCCGGGCGCACCGCGCCACCCTGGGGATCAAGGTTCGTGCCACCGACGACTCGGCCGTGAAGGCGATCCGGGTCGGGCTATGGGGCTCGCCGATCCGCTCCTCGACCGCCCATCTGAGACTCGTCGCCGGCACGGCTGCGGACGGTACCTGGCAGGGCCGGATCAGCGTGCCGCGCTGGCAGGGCAACAGCACGGCGAAGCTCGCGATCGAGGTGACCGACCTGGTCGACGGTTATCGCATCTACGGACCTAAGAAGCTGGCGGCCATCGGCCAGCCGGGCACGGTGCGCGTCCTGAGCCGGACGGACACCGAGGAACCGAGACTGCGGCTGCAGGCGGTCACGCCGACATCGGTCGACCTGCGCAGCGGCGAGCAGTCGGTCACGGTGGCGGTGCGGGCGACGGACCGGTTGTCGGGTGTACGACGCGCATCGGTCACCTTGCGGGGCCCAGACGACGGAAACGGTGGCCAGCCGAACCTGGACGTACGGCTGGTGCGGGTGTCCGGGACCGCCCACGACGGCATCTGGAAGGGCACCGTGGCACTGCGGCCGTGTGCCGCCCTGGCCGGCAGCTGGGACGTCGTCGCGTTCGCCTGGGACGCCGCCACCGGCAACTACCTGGACAGCCCGAAGGCGCTCACCGTGATCAACGCCGACGTCTTGCGGCCGCGAGCAGAGCTTGTCGGCGACTCCTACCTGGTACGTCGGGGCGGTCCGCTGACGGTCACGTTCAACGAGGACGTTGTCGGCGTCGATGCCGACAACACGCTGGTCCACGTGGGCGACAACCAGCGCGGCCAAGCCGGTGACAACCCGACAGCAATCGCCGGGACCTGGGCGTGCAAGGACGCCTCGGGTTCGGCCGTCGACTGTGTGGCGGGCCCGGTCCGGCAGGCGGCGTTCACCCCGACGTCGCCGATGATCCCGGGAACCAACCACACGCTGGTGCTCAACCCGGAGCACCACCTCGGGCTCACCGACCTGGCCGGCAACCCGTACGACCCGATGTCCGTGGTGAACTTCCACACCATGTGACCGGGCGGGGGAGGGGCTCCCGCCCGGCCGTCAGGCCGGGTGGGAGCGCTCCGCGCCGGTCGCCTCCAGGTCGTCGTGCAGGTGCCGACCGATCTTCGCGCCCGGCCGCACGATGAGGAAGGCGACCAGGCCGACAACTGCGATTACTGCCATCACGGTCAGCGTGACCCAGTCGAGGTTGAACAGCGCGCCGCGCGGGCTGTCCAGCCCGGTCGGCGCCACCACGTTGATCAGCATCAGCCCGAGGTAGGCCGCCGCACCGATGGTCGTGGGCCAGGCCCACCGCCCCAGCTGGAACGGGCCTTCCGGCACCCAGCCCCGGGACCGGGCCACGAGGGCCCCGATGACGGTCAGCAGGAACGACAGGTAGATGCCGCTGACGCCGAACGAGACGAGGGCACCCAGAGCCGAGACGTTCGCCGGGTAGGTGATGAAGCCGATGGTCTTGTCCTCGCTCGGTGTCAGATTGACCAGCAACGTGAACAGGACGGGCACCAGGGCGCCCAGCAGGATCGCGTTGACCGGCGTGTGGAACCGGGGCGACACCTTGGACACGAACCGTGCGCCTGGGATCGCGCCGTCCCGAGCGAACGAGAACGCCAGCCGGGCGCCCGCGCCCTGCACCGACGACCCGCAGGAGAAGAACGCGAAGATGACGAGCAGCAGCAACAGGTCGTTGAGCCAGCCCGCGGAGATGTTCGACGACAGGATGTAGGGGACGCCGCCGTCGAACGACGTGGCCTTGGCATAGCCGGCGCGGTCGCTGGGAGTCGCGAGCAGCAACGCCGCGACCAGCACAAACGACGTGAGGCCACCGACCAGCAGCGCCCGCTGCATCGACTTTGGCACCTGTCGGGCGGCGTCCTTGGTTTCTTCCGCCACGTCGCCGGCCGACTCGAACCCGTAGAAGATGTAGACGTGGGCGAGGATCGCGACCAGCGCCGCGCCGGCCCACCAGTTGCCGTGGAAGTCGACAGCCAGCGAGTTCGTCTTCAGGTGCTCGGCGCCCTGGGTCGAGAACAGGAAACCCAGACCGTGGTGGAACCCGGCGATGAGCAGGATCAGCGCGATCCCGAAGGTCCCGACCAGCTCGGCGTAGGTCCCGAGGCCGGCGACCCGACCCATCATCTTGGCGCCGATGATGTTCAGCGTCGTCTGGACGGCGAGCAGCGCGAGGGTGATGAGCAGCACCGTCGTGTGGTTGAGCGGGTCCAGGCTGGTGTTGAACCAGTTGTTCGACAGGCTGGCGACGTAAGGCACAACGCCGGTGTCGACGGCCGCGACCGTGACCAGCAGGGCCATCCCGTAGAACCAGCCGACCCACCACCCGTAGCGCGGCCCGACCGTGTACTTGGAGTATTGGTACAGCGCGCCGGCCACGGGGTAGTGGCTGCCTAGCTCGCCGAAGACCCGGGCGACCAGATACATGCCGGCCACCACGATCGGCATCAGCCAGATGTAGCGCGGCCCACCGACGCCGGCTCCAAGGACGAACAGCGAGTAGATGCCAACCATGGGCGACAGGTACGTGAAGGCGACGCTGAAGTTCGCGAACTTGCTCAGCACCCGGGACAGCTCCGAGGTGTAGCCGAGAGCGGCGAGCCGCGAGTCGTCCGCGGTCTGGTCGTGGGTCTGGTCCGAGGACATCTGCAGGTCCCTTCGCGGGTGAGCCCCCGTGCCGAGGAGGATCATGCACCCGCGAGGACCCCACGTCGAGGACCGACGCGTGGTCAGGTGGCGTTCAGGCCGCGCCCGGCACAGTCGAGCGCATGACCTCAGACACGACTCGTCGTACCTCGTGGCCGACCGCCCGGGAGATGCTCAACAAGGTCCCGGAGGTCACCCTCTACTTCTGGGTGATCAAGATCCTCGCAACGACCGTCGGTGAGACGGCCGCGGACTACCTCAACGACACGCTCGGCTTCGGCCTGACCTGGACCACCGTCGTCATGTCGGTGGGTCTCGCCATGCTGCTGGTGGTGCAGTTCCGCAGCAACCGCTACATCGCGCCGGTCTACTGGGCCGCCGTGGTGTTCATCTCGGTGGTCGGCACGTTGATCACCGACAACCTGACCGACCGGTTCGGGGTCCCGCTGGCGCTGACGACGGTCATCTTCGCCATCGCCCTCGCCGCCACCTTCGCGGCCTGGTACGCCAGCGAGAAGACGCTGTCGATCCACTCGATCGTCACCTCCAAGCGGGAGGGCTACTACTGGCTGGCGATCCTGTTCACCTTCGCCCTCGGCACCGCCGCCGGTGACCTGGTCGCCGAGAAGTTCAACCTCGGCTACTTCGTGTCGCTGCTCATCTTCGCGGC
>JAVEDA010000093.1 GCA_030841195.1 Actinomycetota bacterium
TGGCGGTCGACCCTCGGGCGTCGGCTATCTGCGAGGCGATGGTGCGCTTCCAGATCAGGTCGTAGAGGGCCAGCTCGTCCCGGCTGACCTCGCCGGCCAGCTGACCCGGCGTACGGAAGGAGTCACCCGACGGGCGGATCGCCTCGTGCGCCTCCTGGGCGTTCTTGACCTTGCGCTCGTAGCGGCGCGGGACGTCGGGCACGTACTCGGGGCCGTAGATCTCGCGCGCCTGCGACCGGGCGGCGTTCAGCGCCGACTCCGACAACGTGGTCGAGTCGGTGCGCATGTAGGTGATGTGGCCGTTCTCGTACAGCCGCTGCGCGACCCGCATCGCGGTCTGGGCGGTCATCCGCAGCTTGCGGCTGGCCTCCTGCTGCAGGGTGGAGGTCATGAACGGCGCGGCCGGCCGGCGGCTGTAGGGCTTGTCCTCGACCGAGCGGACCGCGAACGCCGAGTCCCGCAGACCGTCGGCCAGCCCGCGGGCGGTGGCCTCGTCCAGGTGCACGCCGTCGAACCGCGCGACCGGCTTGCCGTCCCGGCCGAAGTCGCGACCGGTGGCGACCCGCCTGCCGTCGACGCCGACCAGCCGCGCATCAAAGGAGTTGCCCTCGCCGTCGGCCCGCTGCAGGGTCGCCTCGATGTCCCAGTAGGACACCGTCCGGAAGGCGATCCGCTCCCGCTCCCGCTCGACCACCAGCCGGGTGGCGACCGACTGCACCCGACCGGCCGACAGGCCCTGCCGCACCTTGCGCCACAGCACCGGCGACACCTCGTAGCCGTAGAGCCGGTCCAGGATCCGCCGGGTCTCCTGGGCGTCGACCATGTTCTGGTCCAGGTCCCGGGTGGTGTCGACCGCGGCCCGGATCGCGTCCCGGGTGATCTCGTGGAACACCATCCGGCGCACCGGCACGGTGGGCTCGAGGACCTGGAGCAGGTGCCACGCGATGGCCTCGCCCTCGCGGTCCTCGTCCGTCGCGAGGAAGAGCTCGTCGGCGTTCTTCAGGGCCCGTTTGAGCTCGGCGACCTTCTTCTTCTTGTCGACGTCGACGACGTAGTACGGCTCGAAGTCGGCGTCCACGTCGACCGCGAACTTGCCGAACCGGCCCTTCTTCTCCGACGCGGGGAGCTCGGAGGGCGTGGGCAGGTCCCGGATGTGACCGATGCTCGCCTCGACCTCGTAGCCGGGCCCGAGGTAGCCGGCGATCGTCTTCGCCTTCGCGGGCGACTCGACGATCACCAGCCGGCGGGTGCCGGTCGATGCCGATGCGGTCTCGGCCTTGTCCTTGGCGGCCACGTCCCTGCCTGTCCTGTCGTCGTCGGTCACTGCGGGTTAGCGGTTTTTACAGGCGTTGTCGCGCCCAGGATGACAACCGCTGTCAAACCGATGGTGTCAGCACGCCTGCCTCGACCAGCACCCGGACCTGCGCCAGCAGGTCCCGCCCCTCTTCGGCACCGTCGCCCCCGCCGTCGTCCCCCAAAACCTGGCGCACCGCGGCGGCCAGTGTGCCCACGGTAAGCCTCCCGTCGCACGCACCGACCAGCGCAGCGGTGGCCGTGTCGCTGGCGAAAGCCCGCCGCAGCCCCACCTGCTGACGCAGCACGACAGCTTCCGGGTCCTCGGCGCCGGGGCTGCCGACCTGCTCCTGGACGACGTCGGCGGCGAGCGTGACGGTCGCGGCCGCCAGCGCGTCGTCGGCCTGGTGGGCGGCCAGCCAGCGCTGCCGGTCCAGCCAGGCCGCGAGGTGCGGTCCCAGCGGCTGCTCGACCGGGTGCGGCCAGTCCAGCGTCGCGAGGCGGCGCTCGGCGCCGGTCCGGCGGACCACCAGGAACCCGAAACCCACGCCCTCGACCCGGTCGCCCTCCAGCGCGGCCAGCCACCCGTCGTACCGCTCCAGGTAGCCGGCCGTGCCGCGCTCGCCCGCGTCCCGCAGCCAGGTGGCGACGTACTCGGCCGGGTCGAGGACCTCGCGCTGCACCGCGAGGACGTCCACCCCGTGGGTGGGCAGCCAGCCGGCCACCCGCTCGTCCCAGGGCTCGCCGTCCCGGAGCACCCAGTTGGCCAGCAGGACCAAGGTGCCGCCGTCGGTGAGGTGGTGGGGCGCGGCACCCGCCAGGCGGGCGCTCACGCCGTCCAGCGGCAGCCCGCTGTCGCGGTTGGTGTGCCGGGTCGCACCGGCCGGTGCGCCGACCACGAACGGCGGGTTGCTCACCACCAGGTCGAAGGTCTCGCCGCGCACCGGGTCCAGCAGGTCGCCGGGCCGGAGGTCGAGCCGTACGCCGGACAGCGCCGCCGTGAGGCCGGCGAGCTGCAGCGCGCGCACCGAGACGTCGGTGCCGACGACGTGGTCGCTGTGCCGGCCTGCGTGCAGGGCCTGCACGCCGCAACCGGTGCCGACGTCGAGCGTGCGCCCGACCGCGGACCGCGGGGTGAGCTGGGCCAGCATGGTGGAGGCCCCGCCGACGCCAAGCACGTGCTCGGCGGTCAGCGGACGGCGGCTGCCGTCCAGGCCGGTGCCGAGGTCGGAGACGACCCACCAGGGCTCGGTGATGTCGTCCTCGCCATACGGACGAACGTCCAGGCGGGCGTGCACCTCGTCGCCGTCGGCGTAGAGCACGCCGAGGGAGACCGCGACGTCCAGCGGCAGCGCCCGGGTAGCCGCCTTCTGGTCCACCGGGAGCTGGAGCAGGAACAGTCGCACCACGGTGTCCAGCGGGTCCCCGGAGGCCGTGGCCCGCCGGGCCGGCACCGTCTCGTGCCGGGCCAGCGCCGCGGTGGCCACCGGACCCAGCCGGGCCGCCACCCCGTCGACCGTGTACCCCGCCGCGAGGAACCCGTCCCGCAACCGGTCCGCCCCGGCGTACCTCTCCCTGCTCATCTCACCCGCCCCCTCCCGCACCCCAACCCCCTCGCCAAATGATCACGGAACCGTGATCAACACGACCTAACCGCGCCGAATTCACCGCGGTCGAGCACGAGTGATCACGGAACCGTGATCATTTTGAGGCTGGGGATCAGACCTGGGCGAGGCCGGCTTCGTCCTTCTCCTCGGCCACGGCGATGCTGCGGCGCTTGGACCAGTAGATGGCCCCGGCGATGACCGCGGCGGCGACCACGGCGATGGAGATCCGCAGGCCGTCGCTCGCGTCGGCGCCGACCGAGAACTTGACGATGGCCGGGGCGACCAGCAGCGAGACCAGGTTCATCACCTTGATCAGCGGGTTGATGGCCGGGCCGGCGGTGTCCTTGAACGGGTCGCCGACCGTGTCGCCGATGATGGTGGCCTCGTGCGCCGGCGAGCCCTTGCCGCCGTTGGCGCCGTCCTCGACCAGCTTCTTCGCGTTGTCCCAGGCGCCACCGGAGTTGGCCAGCATGATCGCCATCAGGGTACCGGTGGCGATGGCGCCGGCCAGGTACGAGCCGAGTGCTCCGACGCCGAGGCCGAAGCCGACCGCGATCGGGGCGAGCACGGCCAGCAGCCCCGGAGTCGCCAGCTCGCGCAGCGAGTCGCGGGTGCAGATGTCGACGACCTTGCCGTACTCCGGCTTGGCGGTGCCCTCCATGATCCCCGGGATCTCGCGGAACTGGCGGCGGACCTCGAAGACGATCGCGCCGGCCGCACGGGTGACCGCGTTGATGGCCAGCGAGGAGAACATGAAGACCACCGAGGCGCCGATGATCAGGCCGACCAGGTTCTTGGGGTCGGACACGTTCAGGACGCCGGTGTACTGCAGGTTGCGGACGCTGTCGTCGAGCTGAGCCCCGGTGTCGGTGACCGCGGTCTTGACCGAGTCGGTGAACGAGCCGAACAGCGCGGTGGCCGCGAGCACAGCGGTCGAGATCGCGATGCCCTTGGTGATCGCCTTGGTGGTGTTGCCGACGGCGTCGAGGTCGGTGAGCACCCGGGCGCCGGCCTCGTCGATGTCGCCGGACATCTCGGCGATGCCCTGGGCGTTGTCCGAGATCGGGCCGAAGGTGTCCATCGCGACGATGACGCCGACGGTCGTGAGCAGGCCGGTGCCGGCCAGCGCGACGCAGAACAGGCCGAGGATGACCGAGCCGCCGCCGAGCAGGTAGGCGCCGAAGACGGCTGCGCCGATCAGCAGCGCGGTGTAGACCGCCGACTCGAGGCCGATGGTGAACCCGGCGAGGATGACCGTGGCCGGGCCGGTGAGCGAGGTGCGCACGATGTCCTTGACCGGGCGCTTGTTGCCCTCGGTGAAGTAGCCGGTCAGCAGCTGGATGATCGACGCCAGCGCGATGCCGATGATGACGGCGCCGATGGCGAGCAGGCGCGGGTCCCGGTCGCCGGCGTCGGCCACGATCTCCGGCGGTACGGCGGCGAGGTCGGACAGCTTGCCCGGCAGGTAGACGAAGGCGGCGATCGCGCAGAGCACCGCGGAGATCGCAGCCGAGGTGAAGAAGGCCCGGTTGATGGCCTGCATGCCGCTCTTGTCGGTCGGCCGCAGCCTGGTGAGGAAGACACCGATGATCGCGGTGACGGCACCGATGGCCGGCACGATCAGCGGGAAGACGAGGCCTTCCTCGCCGAACGCGGCCTTGCCCAGGATGAGGGCGGCCACGAGCATCACGGCGTAGGACTCGAACAGGTCGGCGGCCATGCCGGCGCAGTCGCCGACGTTGTCGCCCACGTTGTCGGCGATGGTGGCCGCGTTGCGGGGGTCGTCCTCGGGGATGCCCTGCTCGACCTTGCCGACCAGGTCGGCGCCGACGTCGGCGGCCTTGGTGAAGATGCCGCCGCCGACCCGGATGAACATGGCCAGCAGAGCCGCGCCGAAGCCGAAGCCCTCGAGCACGGTCGGGGCGTCGCCCTGGAAGATGAACACGACCGACGAGGCGCCCAGCAGGCCCAGGCCGACGGTCAGGAAGCCCACGACGCCACCGGTGCGGAAGGCGATCCGCATCGCGGTGGCGGCGCCGTCCGCCTCACGGGCGGCGGCTGCCACTCGCAGGTTGGCGCGGGTGGCCAGCCCCATCCCGGCGTACGCGATGAAGGCGGAGAAGCCGGCACCGATCACGAAGTACACCGACCGGCCGATCCGGATCCCGGCCGTGTCGGCGGGCAGCAGGCTCAGCAGCACCAGTGCGAGCACCGCGAAGGCGGCCAGGGTCTTGAACTGGCGGGTGAGGAAGGCAGCGGCGCCCTCCTGCACGGCGGCCGCGATGCTCTGCATCTTCTCGGTGCCCTGCCCCGCGGCGAGCACGCTCCTGCGCAGCGAGACGGCGAAACCCAGCGCCACGAGCGCGATGGCGGCGACCAACACGACGTAGGTCAGGTTGGCGCCGCTCAGGTCGAGCGAGTCACTGCTGGCGGCACGGGTGAGCCCCGACATGCGTCCTCCTTCGCGGCGTCACCGCACCTCGGCGATCGCCCGGATCCTGGTTGCGCACGAGGGGACAGGCCCCTCGAAGGGCCCCACCCCGGTCAGCCCGACGGTCTGATCCACGGGCGAGGGGGGACCCAGCGCGGCCGGAGTCTACGCAGCCGCAGGCACCGGGCCAAAACCCGGGGCGGCGCAACGGTCCTGCGCGGTGCAGCCGGCCTAGGTGGTGGGCCAGGTCATCCGGACGACCAGCCCGGAGTCGCGGCCGGGCTCGACCGAGACGTCGTCGACCAGCCCGGCGATCACGGCCAGGCCCACACCCGGGGGCACGGCCTCGGCGTCGACCAGGTCCGCGACGTCGGTCAGGGCACCGAAGCCCTCGCCGCCACCGGGCTCGGCCGGCGCCTCGTCGGTGACCGCGACCCGGAACGCGTCGGTGTCGTCGACCAGGGTCACCAGGACCGGCCGGTCAGGGCAGTGCCGGCGGTGCAGGTGCACGGCGCGCGAACAGGCCTCGCCGACCGCCAGGCGCACCTCGTCCAGGACCCCCTCGTCGACGCCGGACCGGCGCGCGACTGCAGCCGCGACCAGCCGGGCGGTGCGCACGTGCGCGGGCAGGGCGCTGAACCTGAGCTCTACCGTGGCCACGCGGGAACGTCTCTCACGTCAGGGGCGGGACTGCCGGAAGCGCTCACTCGGTTGCGCCGACCGCCTCGTCCACCGAGGCGTGGATCGGGAAGACCTTGGTCAGCCCGGTGATCCGGAAGATCTTCAGGATCCGCTCCTGGGTGCACACCAGGCGCAGCGACCCGTCGTGGGCGCGGACCCGCTTGAGGCCGCCCACCAGCACGCCGAGGCCGGTCGAGTCGAGGAAGTCGACCCGCTCCATGTCGACCACGAGGTGGTACTTGCCGTCGGCGACCAGGTCGACCAGCTGCTCGCGGAGCCGGGGGGCGGTGTAGACGTCGATCTCGCCACCAACCTCGACGATGGTGCGGTCGCCCTCGGTGCGGGTCGAGAGGGAGAGGTCCACAAGTCCTCCTGCAGTCGTTCGGGTCGAGATCGGCGGCGTGCTGTTCGGGGTCTGCCCCGTGACCGGTCGCATTCAACCATCCCCGGCAAGGTCAGTGCCTGGTGGCACACTGCCGAGGTGCCGCTGCCCGACCCGTTCCCGGCCGCCGGGGCCGCGGACCGGCGGCTGTCCCGGCTCCTCACGGCGCCCGGCCGCCGCGACCGGCTGACCCACGTCGAGCGGGTGCCGGCCCGGGCCGGGCGGCCGGTCGGCTGGCCCGCCTGGGCGCACCCGGACCTGGTCCAGGCCCTGGTCGCAGCCGGCATCGAGTCCCCGTGGTCGCACCAGGCGGCGGCCGCCGAGCTGGTCCGGGCCGGCCGGTCCACGGTGCTCGCGACCGGCACCGCGTCCGGCAAGTCGCTGAGCTACCTGCTGCCGGCCCTCACCGCCGTGCTCGACGCCGAGGACGCCGGCGGGCTCGCCACGCCGCCCACGACGCTCTACCTGTCGCCGACCAAGGCGCTCGCGGCCGACCAGCTGCGAGCCCTGGGCGGGCTGGGCCTCGAGGCGGTGCGCGCGGCGACGTACGACGGCGACACCCCGCCCGAGTCGCGCGACTGGGTCCGGCGGCACGCGTCCTACGTCCTCACCAACCCCGACATGCTGCACCGCTCGATCCTGCCCGGGCACCCCCGCTGGGCCAGGTTCCTGCGCGACCTCGACTACGTCGTCGTGGACGAGTGCCACCGCTACCGCGGCGTGTTCGGGTCGCACGTGGCCGCGGTGCTGCGGCGGCTGCGGCGGATCTGCGCGCACTACGGCGCGGACCCGGTGTTCGTGCTCGCCTCCGCGACCGTCTCGGACCCCGAGGTGTCGGCGGCCCGCCTGGTCGGCCACGAGGTGGTGCCGGTGACCGACGACGGGTCACCCCGGGGCGAGCTGCTGTTCGCCCTCTGGGAGCCGCCGCTGACCGAGCTGGCGGGGGAGAACGAGGCGCCGGTACGCCGGTCGGCGACCGCCGAGGTGGCCGACCTGCTGGCCGACCTGGTGGCCGACGGCGTGCGCACGGTGGCCTTCGTGCGCTCGCGCCGCGCGGCCGAGACGGTGTCGTCGACCACCCGGCGGCTGCTGGCGGAGGTCTCGCCGGACCTGCCGGGCCGGGTCGCGGCCTACCGGGCCGGTTACCTGCCCGAGGAGCGGCGGGCACTCGAGGCCGACCTGCAGGCCGGCCGCCTGCTCGGGGTGGCGTCGACCAACGCGCTCGAGCTCGGCGTCGACATCGCCGGGCTGGACGCCGTGCTGCTGGCCGGCTGGCCGGGCACCCGCGCCTCGCTGTGGCAGCAGGCCGGCCGGGCGGGCCGGGCCGGGCAGGACGCGCTGGCGGTGCTGGTGGCCCGCGACGACCCGCTCGACACCTACCTCACCCACCACCCGGAGACGTTGTTCGGCCGGCCGGTCGAAGCGACCGTGCTCGACCCGGGCAACCCGCACGTCCTGGCGCCGCACCTGTGCGCCGCCGCCGCTGAGCTGCCGCCGCTGACCGACGACGACCTGACGGCGTTCGCGCCGGACGCCGGGGGGGTGGCCGACCACCTGGTGGACCTGGGGATGCTGCGCCGCCGGACCACCGGCCTCTACTGGACCCGGACCGAACGCGCCAGCGACCTGGCCGACATCCGCGGGGTCGGGGCGGGGCCGGTCGGGCTGGTCGAGGAGGGCACCGGCCGGCTGCTCGGCACGGTCGACGGCGCGGCGGCGCACGCGACGGTGCACGCGGGCGCGGTCTACGTACACCAGGGCGAGAGCTACCTGGTGTCCGAGCTGGACCTCGACGAGCAGGTGGCCCGGGTCGCCCGCGCCGACCCGGACTGGACCACCGTCGCCCGCGACGTCACCGAGGTCGACGTCATCGAGACGTCACAGTCGCGCGAGTGGGAGCACGTGACGCTGGCCTTCGGGACCGTGCAGGTCACCAACCAGGTGGTGTCCTTCCTCCGGCGGCGGCTGATGACCGGCGAGGTGCTCGGCGAGGAACCGCTCGACCTGCCGCCCCGGCACCTGCGCACCCGGGCCGTGTGGTGGACGGTCGACCCGGCCGGGCTGGAGCGGGCCGGGCTGACGGCGGCCGACGTGCCGGGCGCCGCGCACGCGGCCGAGCACGCCTCGATCGGGCTGCTGCCGCTGTTCGCGACCTGCGACCGCTGGGACATCGGTGGGGTCTCCACGGCACACCACGCCGACACCGGCCGGATGACCGTGTTCGTGTACGACGGTCACCCGGGCGGCGCGGGCTTCGCGGAGCGCGGGCACGCGGCCGCCCTCGACTGGCTCACCGCGACGTACGACGCGATCGCCGCCTGCGAGTGCCTCGAGGGGTGCCCGTCCTGCGTGCAGTCGCCCAAGTGCGGCAACGGCAACGAGCCGCTGGACAAGGCAGGGGCCTTGCGGCTGCTCTCCGTGGTGCTGGGCAACGCCCTGTAGCCGGGCCGCATATCTCGGGGTGACCGGGGCAAGAGGGCAGCAGCGAAAGGAGCTCCCCCATGTTGGCTCTCGGCCTTCTGTTCATCCTGGCTGCCGCCGCTGTGACGGCCGGTGCCATCTACGACGGCGGCGAAGCCGCCAAGCTCCAGGTCTTCGGCCTGAGCATCGAGAACGCCACCATCGCCGGGGTCTTCCTGGCCGGTGTCCTCACCATGCTCGTCTTCATGCTCGGCCTCTGGATGATGTTCGCGGCGGTCGGCCGGTCCCGACGCAAGCGGCTGGCGCGCAAGGAGACGACGGCCCGCCAGCGCGAGTCGGTGTCGGAGATCGAGGAGGAGCGGGCCCGCCTGCGTGCGGAGAACGAGCGGCTGCAGGAGCAGGTCGCCCGCGACACCCGCCCGGCCACCCCGTCAGGCACCACGGCCGCGGGAGCAGCGGCCGTGGACGAGACCCGGGTCGATGGCGGCCCGACCGCCCGGCCGGACACCGTCGCAGCGGACCCGGCCGTCAGCACTGACCACGTGCACAACACCCAGCAGACCGATCTGACCGGATCGCAGGCGACGGCCACCTCCACCTCTGGGCGTCACCGCGACGAGATCTGACGGTTTGACCGGCGACGGGGGTGCCACCCCGTCGCCGGCGCTCACGGAGGCGGACCGGCCCGGGCCCTCGCCCGGGCCGGCGGCACGTCCAGCCCCCATGTCGTCGCAAGCCGTGGCAGGGCGGGGACCTCGACGACCACGAGCACGGACCCGTCGGGCAGCACCGCACAGCTGGTGAGATCGGCACCGGCAGCCGCCGCCACCCTGGCGGCGGCCGGGCACGGCTCGGTCCCGCGCGCCAGGCCGCCGGCTGCGGCCAACGCCGCGAGGTCCGCGGTGCGACCGGCCCGGTGACGCGCCACCAGCACGCCGCCCCACACCACCGCGACCACCGCCGACGCGACCACCACGGCGGCCACCCAGACGGCCAGCAGGCCGGCCGAGCCCCGGTCGGGGCGATGGGTCACGGCCCGCTGCCGTCGTCCTCGGCCGCCGCGACCGCCCGGTCACCTACCTCGAGGCCTGGCCCGGCGCGCGACCACGGCCCCGGCAGCCGCACCGTCGTCCGCACGTCCACCACCACCAGGTCGCCGTCGCGCCCGAACCGGACCCGGGCTCCGCGCGGTGCCACCTCGGCTACCACCCGCCGGACGTCGGCCGGCGACTCGCCCCGGGCCATGGCCCGGGCACCGGTACCGGCCGCGTCGACACAGCGAAGGTGCGCCGCCACAACGACCACGGCCCAGACCGCGAGCGCGGCCAGCAGCACCACGGCCGGCAGCACCACCGCCAGCTCCGCGGTTGCGGTGCCGCGCTCGCCGTCCCTGCCATCGCGTCGCACGGTCAGAACGCCAGGCTGAGCGCGCGCTCGATCAGGTCCTTGAGCATCCTCGCGACTTCGGGGCTGGTCAGGACCTTGTAGAGGATGCCGCCGAAACCGCACGCGGCCACCGTTCCCACGGCGTACTCCGCCGTCGTCATGCCCTGCTCCTGCCGCACCGCCCTGCCCTTGCGCATCGCCATCGCCCACCTCGTGCGTGCCGCGCCGCTTCCGGCGGCGCCTTCGGGAACCGGTGGTGGCCGGTCCTCGTCAACGGTCCCGGGCAGCGAATGCCCGGCGGCGGTGTCGGGGCCGATGTGTGGACGGCCGGCGGCTTGCCTGTCAGTTGTGGACGGTCACCGCCAGCCGTCCAGCAGGCTCTGCGCGACGCCCACGACGACGGGGACGACGCCGACCAGGACGAACGCCGGCAGGAAGCACGCGGCGAGCGGTCCGACGGCATGGACCCCCGCGCGACGAGCTCGCTCGAGCGCGTCCCAGCGGGCCCGCTCGCGTTCGTCGGCCGCAACCTCGCGCACCGACCCGGCGAGCGGCGCACCGGTGGCCGTTGCCCGGGCCAG
>JAVEDA010000116.1 GCA_030841195.1 Actinomycetota bacterium
CTCCTGCCAGATGTTGCCGAGCTCGAAGGCCGGGTCCCCGTTGCCGCCGTACTCGTAGTCGATCACCCAGAGCCGCTGGCCGTCGTCGATGAAGTTCGCGGCGAGCAAGTCGTTGTTGCAGGACACCGTGGGGCCCTTCCGCACCGCCAGCGCAGCGGCGATCCGGTCCGCCTGCGGCATCAGCTCGAGGTAGCGGTCCGGCAGCCGGAAGCCGCGCTCCTGGACGATCCCGAGGTAGCGGCGCTGCACCGCGAACATGTCGAAGTCCCCGACGAACCGCGGCCCGGCGTGCAGCGTCCGGCAGACCGCCGCGACCCGCTCCAGCATCGGGGTCTCACGCAGTTCGTCGGCCACCAGGGTCCGGCCCTGGATCCAGGCGATGATCAGCGCGTGGTGCTCGGGCAGGTAACGGAGCACCTCCGGTGCCGCGCCGCTCTCGGCCGCGCGCCGGGAGTTGACGTGCTCGGCGTCGCGGTCGATCGACAGCAGGTCGCCGTCGGACCCGGAGAGCCGCACGACCACAGTCCGTTCGGGGGTGGTGACCTTGAAGTTCACGTTGGTCAGCCCGCCGGTCAGCGCCTCGACCTCGCGCGGGCCGGCCAGCGCGGGCACGTCGTCCAGGGTGGCGTGCAGCCGGGCGACCATGTCCGCCGACGGGGCCGGCTCGTCGTCGTCGCGGGCAGCCGTCACGGCAGCCGAACCTACCGGGCTCGTGTTCTAACGGTCTAGACCGAAAGCGGCTAGTCTCCCCGCGTGCCCGGACCGGTGACAGGCCGACAGCTGCCGAGCGCCGCCTCGGTCGTGGTCGTCGGCGGCGGGGTCGGTGGCGCCAGCGTCGCGTTCCACCTGGCCGAGCTCGGTGTCACCGACGTCGTACTCGTCGAGCGGGCCGAGCTCACCAGCGGCTCCACCTTCCACTCCGCCGGCCTGGTCGGCCAGCTGCGGGCCGACCCGACCCTGACCCGGATGAACGCGTACTCGGTCGAGCTGTACCGCCGGCTCCAGCAGACCGAGCACGCGCCCGGCTGGGTCGAGTGCGGCGGCATCCGGCTGGCGTCGTCACCGGAGCGGATGGAGGAGATCCGACGCCAGATCGGCTGGGCCACGGCGTACGGGCTGCCGCTGCACGAGATCTCGCCGACCGAGGCGCAGGAGATGTTCCCGCTCATCGACACCGCCGGCGTGGTCGGCGGTGCCTACCTCGCCTCGGACGGCTACCTCGATCCGTCCCAGCTCTGCTACGCGCTGGCGAACCTGGCCCGCGACAAGGGCGTGCAGGTGCACCCGCACACCCGGGTGACGTCCATAGACACCGAGCGCGGGCGGGTGACCCGGGTGCACACCGACAAGGGGAGCATCGACTGCGAGACCGTGGTGAACTGCGGCGGCATGTTCGCGGCGGAGATCGCCCGGATGGTGGGCGTGCGGTTGCCGCTGGTCCCGATGTCGCACCAGTACGTCGTCACCGAGGCGTTCCTGGAGCGGGGCGACCGGCCGCTGCCGACGTTGCGTGACCCGGACCTGCTCGTCTACTTCCGCCAGGAGGTCGACGGCCTGGTGATGGGTGGCTACGAGCGCCAGGCCGAGCCGTGGGCCACCGATGCCCGGTCCTACGACGCGATCCCCGCCGACTTCAACGGCCGCCTCCTGCCCGAGGTGTGGGAGCGGTTCGAGGAGATCACCGCGAACTCCCAGGTCCGGGTGCCCGCGATGGCCGACGTCGGGCTGCGCAAGGTCATCAACGGGCCGGAGGCGTTCACACCCGACAACGAGTTCCTGCTCGGCGAGACCGAGGTGGACGGCTTCTTCGTGGCCGCCGGCTTCTGCGCCCACGGCATCGCCGGCGCTGGGGGAGTGGGCAAGGTGATGGCGGAGTGGATCGTGTCGGGCGACCCCGGGATGGACCTCTGGCACATGGACGTGCGCCGGTTCGGACGGCAGTACCGCTCCCCGTCGTACACGCTGGTGAAGACGCTGGAGACCTACGAGACCTACTACGACATCGTCTACCCCGGTCAGGAGCGGGAAGCCGGTCGGCCGCTGCGCACCAGCCCGGCCTATCCGTGGCACGTCGAGCACGACGCGTCGTTCGGCGAGAAGTCCGGCTGGGAGCGGGTGAACCACTACGAGAGCAACGCAGCCAATTCACCGGGCGGCGACGAGTCGCGGCGGCCGCGTGGCTGGGCCGGCCGGCTCTGGTCCCCGGCCGTCGGCGTCGAGCACGCCGCGACCCGCGAGGCCGTTGCCCTGTTCGACGAGTCGTCGTTCGCGAAGCTGATGGTCACCGGGCCTGATGCCGCGAGCCTGCTGGAGTGGGTCTGCGACAACCGGGTGGCCCGCGGGGTCGGCGACATCACGTACACCCAGGCGCTCAACGTGCGCGGGGGGATCGAGTCGGACTTCACCGTCACCCGGGTCGGTGACGACGAGTTCCTGGTCGTGACCGGCACCGCGTTCGGCAACCACGACGCGGCCTGGCTGCGGCGTCAGGCCCGGCGGCGCGACGCCGCGGTCCGGGTCGACGACGTCACCGGGGCGCTGGTCACCTACGCGCTCTGGGGACCGCACAGCCGCGACCTGCTGCGCGGACTGACCGGCGCGGACCTGTCCAACGCGGCGTTCCCGTTCATGACGGCCCAGGAGATCAGCGTGGCCGACGTGCCGGTGCGCGCGCTGCGGGTGACCTTCACCGGCGAGCTGGGGTGGGAGCTGTACGCGCCCGCGGAGTACGGGCTCGGTCTGTGGACCACGCTGTGGGAGGCGGGCCGCGCGCACGGCCTGGTGGCGGGCGGTTACCGCGCCATCGAGAGCCTGCGGCTGGAGAAGGGCTACCGGGTGTGGAGCACCGACATCACGCCCGAGACCACGCCGTACGAGGCCGGGCTGGGCTTCTGCGTGAAGCTCGACAAGCCGGGCGGCTTCGAGGGGCGCGAGGCGCTGGTCGCCGCGAAGGAGCGGGGGCTGTCCCGCCGGCTCTGCTGCCTCACGCTGGCCGACCGGGGCGCGGTGGCGCTTGGCGGTGAGCCGGTGCGGGTCGCCGGCGAGGTGCAGGGCCGGGTCACCTCCGGCGGCTTCGGCTACACCGTCGATGCCCCCATCGCGTACGCGTACCTGCCGGTCGACGTCGCGACAGCGGGCACCGAGGTCGAGGTGAACGTGTTCGGCGAGTGGGTCGCCGGAGCGGTGTGCGCCCAGCCGCTGGTCGACCCGAAGGGCACCCGGACCCACGCCGACGGCTGACGGCTGACCAAGATCCTTCGGACGCCGACGCACCGGCTGCGCGGCGTGTCTGGTGCGCCCGCGTCCACTTCCGCGAGCGGGAGCCACCACGGCCGGGCCCACCGCGGCCGGGCTCAGCCGGCCGAGGCGACCTCTCCGTCGGCGGCCATCTCGCTGCGCGCCGCCGGCCCGAGACCGGTGCGGACGGTGATCCGGGTGCGGTCGGCCCGGAACACGTCGAGGGCGTGCTCGACCGGGGTTCCGGACACGGCGTACGCCGTGCGCTCGATCAGCATCAGCGGGCTGCCCGGCTCGACCCGCAGCAGGCCGGCCTGCTCGGCCGAGGCGATCACCGGCTCGAGGACCTCGGTGGCGGTGTGCGGAGCGCGGTCGTATCGCCGTTCGAGCAGGCGGTAGAGCGACCCGGTGAGCCGCTGCTCCAGCAGGTCGGGGAACAGCGCCGCGGGGAAGCTCGACTGCTCGATCGCCAGCGGCTGCCGGTTCGCCGACCGCACCCGGACCACCTCGTGCACGGCGTCGCCGCGGTCCAGCCCGAGCGCGCGCAGCTCGGCGCGCGACGCCGGCCGGGTGACCGCCCGCACCATCCGGGCGCCGGCGCGCACGTGCGCGCGCCGCATCTGCTCGGTGAAGCCCGCCAGCCCGGTGAGGTCGCAGACGATCCGCGGCTCGGCCACGAAGGTGCCGCCCTGCCGCCCCGGCACCCGCACGATCACACCGAGGCCGTCCAGGGTGGCCAGCGCCTGCCGCAGGGTCATCCGGCTGACGCCGAGCAAGGCGGCGAGCTGCTCCTCCCGCGGGAGCTTGTCGCCGGCCACCAGCAGGCCGTCGTGGATGGCGGCCATCAGCCACTGCTCGATCCGGGCGTGCGCCGGCTGGCTCGACGCCTCACCGAGGTCGGGCGCCGAGCCGAGCAGTTCGACGATGACCCGCTGGTCGCCCGGCATGGCGCTGAGACTAGGCCTCGCGGTCACTCCCCGAGACGCGCCCGAGCGACCTTCTTCGGCACCACCATCCGCCAAGCACCCAGCACCAGCTCCTGCATCTCCTCCTCGTCGATGGCGGCCAGCCGCACGACCACCCAGTTGAACCGCAGGTCCGACTCCGGCGGCAGCAGGAACTTGCCCGGCTCCGAGGCCACCAGCGCGGCGCGCTCCTCCTTGGGGAAGCCGAAGCCCATCGTCTGCTCGTCCCGGGAGAACGCGACGTACACCATCTGCCCGACCCGGAACTTCACCCGGTCGCGCACCAGCACCTCGTAGCTGCGCGGCAGCGTCTCGGCCAGCGCGCGGACGTCGTCGACGGTGACCACTCAGCGCTCCGGCCGCCGGAACCACAGCAGGTAGTCGCCGGCGAGCCCCGGCGGGTGCTCGTCCCAGCACAGGAAGGTCTCGCCGAGGAACGTCAGGTGCTCGGCCACGATCCGGCCGACGTCCCACGCCAGCGGGGTGACGTGGTCGTCGGTGACCACGTTCGCGACGTTCACCACCGCCTGCCCGCCCGGACGCAGCAGGGTGGCCACCTGGGCGAACACCGACCCCAGCTCCCTGAGGTACGTCGGGTAGTCGCCGTCGTCGGTCGCGTAGCCCGTCAGCGGGTTCTCCGGATGACGCACGGTCGACATGTACGGCGGTGAGGTGAGCACCAGGTCGACGGGGCCCTCGACCAGCTCGGCCAGCCGTCGCGCGTCCCCGTGCAGCACCTGCGCCCGGCCCGACGTACGGGCCCGGACATGCTCGACGTGCTCGGCGAGCAGCTCGACACCCACCACCCGGCGACCCATCCGTTCGGCCACGGCCAGGGTGGTGCCGTAGCCCGCGAACGGGTCGAGCACCAGGTCACCCTCGACCGTCGCGTCGGCGATGACCGACTCGGCAAGGGCCTCGGTGAAGTGCACGTCGTCGACCTCCCCGGACGGTCGTTGCGCCGTCAGCTCGGCGGCACGGAGCAGGAGGTAGGGCTTCACCCCCGCGCCGCCCCCACCAGCGCCTCGAACAGCCGCAGGTCGTCGCCCGCCTCCGGGTGCCAGAGGACCCCGAGGGCGAACCGCCGGGTCGGGTCCTCCACCACCTCGGGGGACTCGTCGTCGGCCCAGCCGGTGACTGTCAGCGAGCCGGCCGACGCGAGCCCCTGGTGGTGGTACGACGGGACGCTGACCTGGTCGCCCAGCAACCGGTGCGCGAGCGACCCTGGAGCCAACCGCACGCCATGCAGGCCGTAGACCCCGGGCGAGGGCCGGTGACCCTCGTGGCCGACGACGTCGGGCAGGTGCTGCTCCAGCGCGCCGCCCGAGACCACCGAGAGAACCTGCATGCCGCGGCAGATGCCGAGCAGCGGCAGGTCGCGGTCCAGCGCCGCGCGCATCAGCGGCACCTCGGCGGCGTCGCGCTCCGGCCGCAGCCCGGTCGTCTGCTCGTGCACGGGCTGCTGATACAGCGCTGGATCCAGGTCGGCTCCGCCGGCGAAGACCACGGCGTCCAGCCGGTCCAGGACCTCGGCGTCGGAGGTGGCCGCCGGCGGCAGAACCACGACCGTGGCACCCGCGGCCTCGACCCGCTCGACGTAGCGGAACGGCAGCACCACAGCGGGGACGTCCCAGACTCCCCAGCGGGCCTGCTCGACGTACGACGTGATCCCGACCACAGGGCGCATGCCCACATCGTGGCAGGCGGGAATGGTCCCGGTGAGGGACAGGGTTCACTAGAGGTCGAGAACCGAAACCGGAAGGTCGCACTGTGTCACTGCCCGCGCTCGTCGAGCCCGCCCCCGAGCTCACCGTCGACGAGGTCCGTCGCTACTCGCGGCACCTGATCATCCCGGACGTCGGCATGACCGGCCAGAAGCGGCTGAAGAACGCCAAGGTGCTCGTCGTGGGTGCCGGCGGCCTCGGCTCGCCCGCGCTGCTCTACCTCGCCGCCGCCGGTGTCGGCACCCTCGGCATCGTGGACTTCGACGTGGT
>JAVEDA010000122.1 GCA_030841195.1 Actinomycetota bacterium
TTGTGCGAGACCAGGAACAGCGTCCGCCCGTCGTCGAGCAGCCCTTCCATCCGCTTGTAGCACTTCTCCCGGAACGCCCGGTCGCCGACGGCGAGGACCTCGTCGACCAGCACCACCGGCTCGTCCAACGTGGTGATCACGGAGAACCCGAGCCGCACCTTCATGCCGGAGGAGAAGTGACGGAACGGGGTGTCCAGGAACTTGCCGACCTCGGCGAAGTCGACGATCTCGTCGAACCGCTCGGCGATCTGGCGCTTGCTCAGGCCGTGCAGCCCGGCCGTCAGCCAGATGTTGTCCCGTGCCGTCAGGTCGCCGACGAACCCCCCGGTCACCTCGATCAGGGGCGCCACCCCGCCGTTGACCGCGATCGAGCCTCGGTCGGGCAGCAGCACGCCGGCGATCAGCTTGAGCAGGGTCGACTTGCCCTGCCCGTTGCCGCCGACCAGCCCCACGGCCTCGCCCTGGTGCACCTGGAACGAGATGTCGCGCAGCGCCCAGAACTTCGCGGCCTTGTTGCTCTTCTTCTTGCCGGGCTTGCCCGCCTTCGTGACCGGCGGCGGGTCGGCGGAGAACATGTCTCGCAGCCGCTTGTGCCGGCGACGGTTGCGCTTGAAGTAGATGCCGAGCGCGTCGGCCTCGATCACCGGCGCCACTCAGATCTCCTTGAGGACGGTGCCCTCGAGCCGCCCGAAGACCCGGATGCCCACCACCAGCATGGCCACCGAGATGACCGCCGACACCGCGACGGCTGACCAGCCGGCCCACTCGCCGGGGAAGAAAGCCGCGCGGTAGAGCTCGATGATCCCCGCGAACGGGTTGAGGATGTAGAACTTGGCGAGCACCCCGAGGTCGCGGTGACCGGACGTCACGTCGCTCAGGCCGTAGATGATCGGCGAGAAGTAGAACAGCAGCCGCAGCACGATACGCATCAGCCGCTCGACGTCGCCGTAGAGCACCGCCAGCGGGGCGAGCATCAGGCCGGCACCGGTGAGCAGGATGGTCTGGATCAGGACGGCCAGCGGCACGAAGACGACCCACCAACTCAGCTCGGCCCGGCTGACCAGCGCGAAGAAGGCGAGCACCGGGATGGCGTAGAGGAACTCCACGAACTTCGACCCGACGGTGCGCAGCACCCAGATCTCACGCGGCAGGTTGGTGGACTTGACCAGCTTCGAGTCCTTCGACAACGCCTTCATCGACGAGCGCAGGCTGGCGCTGGCCCACTGCCAGGGCAGCATCCCGCAGAGCAGGAAGACGATGTAAGGATCGGCGCCTACCTGGCGCGTCATCAGCTTGGTGAAGACGAACCAGTAGACACCGGCCATCGCCAGCGGCTCGAGGACCGACCAGAGGTAGCCCAGGACCGAGTCGGCGTACTTGACCTTGAGGTCGCGGGAGACCAGCAGCGACAGGATCCGCCGCTTGTCCCAGAGGGTGCCGATCCGTGCCGTCACCACCTGACCAGCCACGACACTCCTACCGGTCTGGGCGCTCACGGACTGCGGAACGCTACCACCGGACTGTGAAGCGGCCGGGGGTCGGTCACCCGCCGTACGACTCGACGAAGGCGTCCACCCGGTCCCGTACGGCGGCCGGGTCGAGGTCGAGGTGCTCGAGGATGGTGTAGCGGTCCGGACGGGTGCTCGGGGCCAGCACGACGGCCTCGGCGAACTGCTCGGCCGAGAGCCCGAGGTCGGCCGGCACGCGCGGGAGCTCGTGCCGCCGCAGGCACGCGTCGACCAGTGCGGCCGACTCGTCGTCGCCGCTGAGGAAGAACGAGTAGAGCGCACCCACCCCGGCGAGTTCGCCGTGGTTGCCGGCCCCCGGGAACAGCCGGTCCACCGCGTGCAGGATCTCGTGGTCGCTACCGCTGCACGGCCGGCTGGAGCCCGCAGCCGCCATCGCCATGCCCGAGAGCACCAGGGCTTCGGCCAGCGCGGTGAGGAACTCGTCGGACTCGATGCCGTCGGTGCGGTGGGCCACCGCCTGCGCGGCCGTCCGCGCGAAGGTCACCGCCAGGCCGTCCACAGGTTCCTGGCGCTCGCGTTCGGCCAGGTGCCAGTCGGCGATGGCGGACAGGTTGGACACCACGTCGCCGATGCCGGAGCGGACCATCCTCGCCGGCGAGGCTCGCACATAGTCGAGGTCGACCACCACGGCCATCGGCAGCCCGACGCCGAACGAGCCCTTGCCGCCCTCGTGCAGCAGCGAGCTGACCGGGGAGGCGATGCCGTCGTGCGCCAGGTTGGTCGCGACCGCGACCATCGGGAGTGCCAGTCGGGTCGCGGCGTACTTCGCGACGTCGAGGGTGCGGCCGCCACCGATGCCGACCAGCGCGTCGTAGTTCTTGCCCCGCAGCTCGGCCTGCAGCTCGCCGGCCGCCTCCAGGCTGCCGCCGCGGACGGTGAACACGTCGGCGTTGGACAACGCGGGCTGGATCGCCTCGATCAGCCGCTCACCCTGGCCGGGGCCGACCGCCACGGCCACGTGCCCGTCCGAGGAGATCCGCCGGTCAGAGAGCAGGTCCCCCAGCCCTGACACCGCACCGGCCCGGATGTCGATGAACAGCGGGCTCAGCAGCATCCGCGCTAGTAGTGGCACGCGATCTCCCGGGCGCGGGTGAGGTCGGCGTGGTTGTCGACCTCGACCCAGGGCAGCGACCCGATCGGCGCGGCGCCGATCTCGCCGCCGGTGTCGACCAGCGTCTGGTAGCCGTCCTCGTAGTACAGGTCCGGGTCACGGCGCCAGGTGGCCTCGAGCGCGGTGGCGAGCGCGTCGGCGGCCCGCGCCTCGATCAGCGTGGCGCCGATGTACTCCCCCGACGCCTCGGCCGGGTCCATCAGCTTGGTGATCCGCTTCATCCGCCCGGCGGCGTCCAGGACGACCTTCATCTCCTCGTCGGCCAGGGACTTCTGGTCGTCCAGGGCGAGCAGGATGCCGGCGGCGCCGGGCCGCTCGCGGGCGGCCAGCAGGGTGCGCTCGACGTCGACCGGGTGCACGGTGTCGCCGTTGACCAGCAGGGCTCCTCGGGCGAAGTGGTCGCGGGCCAGCCACAGCGAGTAGCAGTTGTTCCACTCCTCGGCCTTGTCGTTGTGCACCAGCGTGAGGCGGACCCCGTGCCGCTCTTCGAGCGCCGCCTGCCGCTCCAGCACGGCCTCGGCGCGGTAGCCGACCACGACGGTCACGTCGGTGAGCTCGACCGCGGCGAGGTTGCGCAGCGCGATGTCCAGGATCGTCGTCTCGCCGTCGACCGGCACCAGCGCCTTGGGCAGCGTGTCGGTGTAGGGCCGCAACCGTCGGCCGGCCCCCGCAGCCAGCACCATCCCGATCATCAGGTCCGATCCCTCTCCGCCCACGACCGCCACCGGCGGCACGACCCCCGGACGGTATCGTCCCTCGGGGCGTCGGATGCACGACCACCGGCGCCGGAAAGCCGGCAAGGAGGAACCCGAGTGCCCAAGACGCCCGACGTCAGCGTGACCCGGTCCGCGGGCCGGCGGCTGGTCCGCGCCGCCCGCTGGCGGCTCAAGCGGGTTCAGGCGGCTGCGGCGGTGCGGCTCGCCCCTGACTCGTTCCTGCCGCAGATGGCGGCCGCCCGGATCCCGGTCGACGCCGAGGTGGCGGTCTACTACGCCGACTCCCCCGACCGGATCTACCAGCTGGACCAGTGGCTGCCGGTGCTCGAACGGCTCGCACGCACCCACCAGGTCGTCGTGATCCTGCGCGACCTCCGCACCATGAAGGACCTCCAGGACCGCACCACGCTGCCCGTGGTCTGCGTGACGACCTTCCTGGATCTGATGAACCTCTACGACGCCGGCGAGTTCAAGGTCGGCATCTACGTGAACAACGGCCAGCGCAACTTCCAGTCGCTGAACAACCCGCGGATGCTGCACGTGCATGTGAACCACGGCGAGAGCGACAAGCTGTCCAGCTTCTCCAACCAGGTCAAGGCCTACGACCGGGTCTTCGTGGCCGGCCCGGTGGCGGTGGAGCGCTACAAGGAAGCGCTGATCGACTTCGACGGCAGCAAGGTCGTGGCCGTCGGGCGGCCGCAGCTGGACCTCGACTTCGCACCCGAGCTCGCCGAGTCCAGCCGCCGGACCGTGATGTACGGGCCCACCTGGGAGGGCGAGAGCGAGTCGAACAACTGGACCTCGCTGGACGTCTTCGGCGTGCAGATCGTCACCGCCCTGCTGGCGCTGCCCGATGTCCGCGTCGTCTACAAGCCGCACCCGCGGGTTGCGGCGTCTGCGCACCCGGGCGTCGCCCGCGCGCACCGCAAGATCATGTCGCTGGTGAAGGCCGCGAACGGGCGAGACCCCTCGGCCGGCCACGTGGCCCGCATCGACGGCAACATCCTGGCGATGTTCGGTCGCTGCGACGCCCTGGTCGGCGACGTGTCCAGCGTCACGCTCGACTTCCTCTACCTGCGTCCCGACGCGCCGATCTTCCTGACCGACCGGCGGGACGACCGGGCCCTGCTGGCCAAGGACACCCCGCTCACCGAGGGCGCCGACATCATCGACTCCACCACCGTGGGCGGCTTCGGGGCCGCCATCGCGTCGGTGCTGGCCGACGACAGCCGCCGGGACGACCGGCTGCGCACCCGCAAGCACTACTTCGGCGACCTCGGGCCCGGCGACAGCTCGCGCCGGTTCGCGGAGGCCGTCGCCGCGCTGATCCAGGAGCGGGACCACCTGCTGACGGGTCACAAGCGGGTGACCACCGGCGACGTGGATGCGCACGACTGACCGACCGGTCTTCACCGGCCGCCCGTCGCTGGTCGGCCACCGCGGTCTCGGCAGGGGTGAGGTCGACGGGCACCGGGAGAACACCGTCGGCTCGATGCTCGCCGCTCTCGCCGCTGGCGTCGACTGGCTCGAGGTGGACCTGACCCGGACCACCGACGGCTCGCTGGTCGCGCACCACAACCCGGCCCTGCCGGACGGCCGGTTCCTCGTCGACACCACCCGGGCCGAGGCCGAGGCCGCCGGGGTCGTCGGCCTCGACGTGCTGCTGGACGCCCTCCCGCCCGGCATCCCGGTGGACCTCGACGTCAAGACCGTCCTGGAGGACGCCGTCGACCCCGCAGCCGGCCGCACCGCCGCGCTGCTGGCACCCCTGCTCGAGCGGGAGGAGGGCCGCCGGCCGCTGCTGGTCACGTCGTTCGACCCGGCCGCCCTGCTGGGTCTGCGCGAGCGGGTGCCGGCACCGGCGTACGGCCTGATCTCCTGGATCGACTTCCCGCTCCGGCACGCGGTCGCGACGGCCGCGGGGCTCGATCTGGACGTCGTCGCGGTGCACCTCGGGTCGTTCGGCCCGAACCGGGTCGAGCCCGGGCCGGTGCACCGCCCGGCCCGGGACAGCGTCGCGACCGCGCACGACGCCGGGCTGGAGGTGCTGGCCTGGTGTCCCGACCCGGCCGCCGCCCGGGAGCTGGTGGCGGCCGGCGTGGACGCGCTGGTGCTGAACGACGTCCCTACGGCGGTGCCCGCAGTGCGCGCGGGCTGGTAAGGAAGCCGACGCCCCACGCGCCGTGCATGGTGGCGAGCACGAGCGGCAGCCAGGCCCGGGACCGCGGCGGCAACCCGCTGCCGGCGATGGCGGAGGCCACGATCACGCCCGCGGCGTAGGCCGCCGGGGCCAGCAAGGCCGGCCGCCACCCGGCCAGCCCCACCACGGTGCCCACCGTCACGACCACCACGGCGACCGGGGGCGCCAGGTAGCGCAGGCTCGCGGTGCCCTCGTGCTCCCGCATCACCACCCGCCGCCAGCGTCCGTAGTCGCGGTACTGCCTGGCCAGCGCGCGCAAGGAGGACCGCGGCCGGTAGGACACCGTGAGGCGCGGGGTGAACCACACCACGCCGCCGCTGCTCCGGATCCGGTGGTTGAGCTCCCAGTCCTGTGCGCGCAGGAACGACTCGTCGTAGCCGCCCAGCCGGTCGAGCACCTCGCGCCGGAAGGCGCCGAGGTAGACCGTCAGCGCCGGCCCCTCCTCACCACCGGTGTGGAAGCTGGCCTGGCCGACGCCGAACGGGCTTGTCATCGCCGCCGCGACGGCCCGCTGGAAGTCGGTGACGCCCTCGGCCGCCATCAGCCCACCGACGTTGTCCGCGCCGGTGCGGCGCAGGGTCTCGACGGCCACCTGCACGTAGTCGTCGGGGATGAGCGCGTGCGCGTCGAGACGCACGACGACCTCGTGGCGGGAGGCCGCCAGCGCCAGGTTGAGGCCGGCCCCGGTGGCCCCGCTCGGGTTCGGGACCAGCCGGACCCGGTCGTCGGCGGCTGCCAGCTCGGCCGCGATCTCGTCGGTGCGGTCCCGCGACGGCCCCAGCGCGAGCACCACCTCGAGGTCACCGGGGTAGTCCTGGCCGAGCACGGTCGAGACCGCGGCCCGCAGGTGCGCCTCCTCGTCCAGGACCGGCACCACCACCGAGACACCGGGCCAGCGAGCGTCGGTGTCGGCGGTCTCGGTCACGGCGGGACAGGCTACCGGCGAGCCTGCCCGACCGACGGCGCGGACCGACCTAGCATCGGCAGCGACCGCACGCAGCCACCCGGAAGGCATCGTTCGCATGTCCGCGCCGTCCGGCGTCCTCCCCCCGCTGCCGCCGCAGCTCGACCCGCGCGGCCGGCGCGCGCCGCCGCGGCAGCCCCGGATCGGCCGGCGGCCCCCGACCCGGATCATCCGGATCGCACGACGCACTCT
>JAVEDA010000149.1 GCA_030841195.1 Actinomycetota bacterium
CGAGTCGCCGGGCAGCCATGTCCAGGCGGATCCGGTCCCCGTCGGCCACCAACGCGATCGGGCCGCCCACAGCCGCCTCGGGGGCGATGTGGCCGATGCACAAACCGGTGGTGCCGCCGGAGAACCGACCGTCGGTGAGCAGCAGCACGTTCTTGCCGAGGCCGGCGCCCTTGATGGCGCCGGTGATCGCCAGCATCTCCCGCATGCCGGGCCCGCCGCGCGGCCCTTCCCAGCGGATCACCACGACGTCGTTGGCCACCAGCTGACCGGCCGCGAGGGCGTCCATCGCAGCCTGCTCGCGGTCGAAGACCCGCGCCGTGCCCTCGAAGACGTCGGAGTCGAAGCCGGCGGTCTTGACCACCGCGCCGTCCGGAGCCAGCGAGCCACGCAGGATCGTCAGCCCGCCGGTGCGGTGGATCGGCGCCGACATGGCCCGCAGCACCTTGCCGTCGATGTCCGGCGGCGCGATGTCGGCGAGGTTCTCGGCCAGCGTCCGGCTGGTGACGGTCAGCGCGTCGCCGTTCATCAGCCCGGCGTCGAGCAGCGCCTTCATCACGACCGGCACGCCACCGACCCGGTCGACGTCGGTCATGACGTACTGCCCGAACGGCTTGACGTCGGCCAGGTGCGGGACCTTGGCACCGATCCGGTTGAAGTCGTCCAGGCTGAGGTCGACCTGGGCCTCGTAGGCGATCGCCAGCAGGTGCAGCACGGCGTTGGTGGACCCGCCGAAGGCCATCACCACGGCGATCGCGTTCTCGAACGCCTCGCGGGTGAGGATGTCGCGAGCGGTGATGCCCTGTCGGAGCAGCTCGACCACGGCCTCGCCGGAGCGGCGGGCGTACCCGTCGCGGCGCCGGTCGGTGGCCGGCGGGGCGGCGCTGCCGGGCAGCGACATCCCGAGTGCCTCGGCGGCGCTGGCCATCGTGTTGGCGGTGTACATGCCGCCGCAAGCGCCCTCGCCGGGACAAATAGCCCGCTCGATCGCGTCCACGTCCTCGCGACTCATCAGGCCGCGGGCGCAGGCACCGACGGCCTCGAAGGCGTCGATGATGGTGACTTGCCTCTCGGTGCCGTCGGACATCTTGGCAATTCCGGGCAGGATCGACCCGGCGTACAAGAACACGCTGGCGAGGTCGAGCCGGGCGGCGGCCATCAGCATCCCGGGCAGCGACTTGTCGCAGCCGGCGAGCAGCACCGAGCCGTCCAGCCGCTCGGCCTGCATGACCACCTCGACCGAGTCGGCGATCACCTCGCGGGAGACCAGCGAGAAGTGCATCCCCTCGTGGCCCATGGCGATCCCATCGGAGACGGAGATGGTGCCGAACTCCAGCGGGTAACCGCCGGCCGCGTGCACCCCCTCCTTGCTGGACTGGGCCAGGCGGGCCAGCGAGAGGTTGCAGGGGGTGATCTCGTTCCAGCTGGAGGCGACCCCGATCTGCGGCTTGGCGAAGTCCTCGTCTCCCAGCCCGACGGCTCGCAGCATCCCGCGGGCCGCCGTCTTCTCCAGGCCGTCGGTGACGTCACGGCTGCGCGGCTTGATGTCCGGGGGGATCGAGGAATGCTTCGGCACGTCCTGATGCTGCCACTGTCGGTGGGCCCTGGCAGGGTCGGGTCCGCCGGGCGAGACCGTCACCAGCGGACTACAACCCGATTGCAAGCGGGCCGTGGCCCACTGGTGGTGCCAAGCCCCACCCCCGCCCGGGGGTTAACGGCCCGGCGAACGGACGAGGGTGGAAGGAGGCCGGCTGCCATGACGGTGTGTGAGCTGACCTCCCGTGTGAACGAGCGGCCCTGGGCCGCCCGGGCGGCCCGGACCGGCCGGGTGCGCTGGCTGCGCGAGCTCGCCCTGATCGCTGTCCTGTACGTCGGGTACAGCGTGGCCCGCCTGATCGGGGACGCCGACTTCCACAGCGCCGTGGTGCACGCCCGCGACCTGCTGGCGCTGGAGCGGCTGCTGCACATCGACATCGAGGGCCCGGCGAACGCCGCACTGGCCGCCTGGACGCCGCTCGCCGTGCTCGCCAGCTACTGGTACTCCCTCCTGCACTACGTCGTCACCCCCGCAGTCCTGGTCTGGGCCTATCGCCGCCACCACGGCGACTACCGCCGGGTCCGGGACGCCCTGGTCCTGGCCAGCGCGATGGGCCTGGTCGGCTTCACCTTGCTGCCGATGGCCCCGCCGCGGATGCTGCCGGGCTTTGTCGACACCCTCGCCTCGACCTCGAGCGCGGGCTGGTGGGGCGGGGACGCCAGCGCGCCGCGCGGGCTGGGTGCCCTCACCAACCAGCTGGCCGCGATGCCGTCGCTGCACGTCGGCTGGGCCGTCTGGGTGGCCTGGGTCGTCGTCACGCACAGCACCCGGCGCTGGGTGAGGGTCCTCGCGGTGGCCTACCCGATCGGCACGACGCTGGTCGTCGTCGCCACCGCCAACCACTACCTGCTCGACGCGGTAGCCGGTGCCGCCGTGGTCGCAGTCGCGATCCGGCTGTCGGGTCGGCTCTCGCCGCGCCGGCCGGCGGTCCGTCCCGTCCTGGTCGACAGCGAGCTAGTCGACAGCGAACGGGTCGTCGGTGCCGGCCTCGGGCAGCGTGGTGGTCAGTAGCTCGTGCCCGTCCGGGTCGAGCAGGGTGACCACGGCCCCGCTGGCGCTCGGCGCGCCGGCGCCGGGGTCGACCAGCACCACCGCTCCGGTCGGCCCCACCGCCAGCCGTGCGTCCGGCCGCCCCGGTCGCTGGTAGACCACGGTGCCCGGGCCGGTCGGGCAGAGCAGGTAGGTCGGGTCGTCGGGGGTGAACGGCTCGAGCAGGTAGGGCAGCTCCGCGGGAGCGCCGCGCGGCAGCGCCCGGACGCCGGCCGGGAACTCCGAGGTCCCCTGCTGGCCGACCAGGGCCTGCAGCCGCTGCCCGTCCGGCCGGGTGACCAGCACCAGGGCCAGCCGGCGCTGCTTCCACGGCGCCCCGCTCCACAGCACCCGCAGCCGGGACGTCGACAGGTCGGCGAGCTGCCCCACCGACTCGTGCAGGCCGCGGGCCAGGCGGTCCGGGTCGGGTCCCTGGTACGACGGTGCCAGCGCCCCCTTGACCCGCAGCGCGGTGACCACCGGACCCGGGCTGGACACCCGCACCTGCTCCGGCGCCGGGAAGACACCCGGCCCGTCCGCCCGGACCGTCACGACGGGGTCGACGTCGCTGCCGAGGTCGGTCACGACCACGCCGTCCTCGGTGTAGACGGGGGTCCAGATCCGGTGCGGGGTCCCGTCGGCGGCGAACTGCACCGTCGGGGACAGCTGGAACCGCACCGGCCCCGGCCGGCTCAGCACGACGACGTAGACGTGCCCGGTCACGCTGCGGCCGGCCCAGCCGAGCAGCTGCTGGGGGTCGGTCAGCGCCGTGAGCTCGGTGACCGGCGCGTCCTCGATGGCCACCCCCGGCCCGACCACCATCGCGTGCACGGCGGTAGCCACCGTGCCCCGGTAGACGTCGCTGCCGCCGAGCGCGAGCCGGCCGCCGTCCGGCAGCCGGCCGGCGAAGAAGATCCGCGCGATGTCGGGCCGGTCCTGGCGGATCCGGGTCACCGCCGCGGACACGAAGGTCGCGTCCCCGGCCAGGTCGCCGCGGATGTCCCAGGCGACCGCCGACAGGACCGGGGTCACGTCGGGGTCCGAGGTCG
>JAVEDA010000177.1 GCA_030841195.1 Actinomycetota bacterium
TGCCGCCGACCCCGTGGGGGCGGCGGCACGTCGAGCGGCTGTGCGACTGGTGCTAAGACGATTGGTGCTAAGACGATTGGTGCTAGGAGGCGAGCACCTCGTCGAGGATGGCCTCGGCCTTGTCCTCGTTGGTGTGCTCGGCGAGCGCGAGCTCGCTGACCAGGATCTGGCGGGCCTTGGCCAGCATCCGCTTCTCGCCGGCGGACAGGCCGCGGTCCTTGTCCCGACGCCACAGGTCGCGGACGACCTCGGCGACCTTGATCACGTCGCCGGAGGCGAGCTTCTCGAGGTTGGCCTTGTAGCGGCGCGACCAGTTGGTCGGCTCCTCGGTGTGCGGCGCCCGCAGCACCTCGAACACCTTGTCGAGACCTTCCTGGCCGACGACGTCACGGACGCCCACCAGGTCGCAGTTCTCGGCCGGAACCCGGACGGTCAGGTCGCCCTGAGCGACCTTCAGGACCAGGTAGAGCTTGTCTTCACCCTTGATCTGGCGAGTCTCGATGGACTCGATCAGTGCCGCCCCATGGTGGGGATAGACGACCGTTTCGCCGACCTTGAACGTCATATGTGTCAGACCCCTTTCGCGACCCCCAGAATAACACGGTGACGCGCATCACTCGGCCGCCCTTACCACCCGTTTGCGCAGGTCAGGGCCTTGACACAAAGGGCTTCGGCATGCTGCCCAGAGGTCTGGTCGGCCTCGTCGGCTCCACCCACCCGGTGCCGAGCGCCGCCGTCACTGTGCTGGCCACGGTGATGTCGGCCGTGGCGGGGCGGTCGGCGGCCGGCTGCGCGCTGGTCGCGGCCGCGGTCCTCACCGGCCAGGTCTCCATCGGCTGGCTCAACGACCTGGTGGACCGCAACCGGGACCGGGCCGCCGGCCGCACCGACAAACCGCTGGCCACCGGGGCCGTCCCACCGCGGCTGGTGGCGGTCGCCTGCGGGCTCGCGGCGACGGCGTGCGTGCCGCTCTCGCTGGCCAGCGGCTGGCGGGCCGGCGTGGCACATCTGGCCGCGGTGGCGGGTGGCTGGGCCTACGACCTCGGGGTGAAGCGGACGGTGTCGTCCTGGCTCCCGTACGCCGGGAGCTTCGGCCTGCTGACGGCCTTCGTCACGCTGGGCCTGCCCGGGCACCCCGCCCCGCCGGCCTGGCTGGTGGCGGCCGGTGCCCTGCTGGGCACCGGCGCGCACTTCCTCAACGTGGTGCCCGACGTCGAGGCCGACCTGGCGGCCGGCGTCCGCGGGCTGCCGCAGCGGCTGGGTGCAGCCCGGGCGGCCGTTGTCGGAGCCGTCCTGCTCGCCGCCGCGGTCGTCGTCGTCACCCTCGGCCCCGGGCGGCCGCCGTGGTGGGCCTGGGCCGGGCTCGGCGTCGCCACCGGCTGCGCGGCCGGCGCCGGGGCGACCGGCGCCCGTCGCGAGCCGGGCCGGGCGCCGTTCCTGCTGGCCGTCCTGACCGCCGCGGTGGCCGTGGCCCTCCTCGTCGCCCGGGCTCCGGACCTGGGCTGATTGTCGCTACGCTTCCGGCCGTGGAGCGACGCCCAGACCAGACCAGCAGCCGGACCCTCAGCCGTCGGACCTTCGCAGCCTCGACCGCCGCAGCGGTCGTCACCCTCGCCGGGCTGCTGTCCGGCTGCGGCGCCGGCTTCGACGCCACCTCGGTCAAGGCCTACGCGCCGAGCGACGGGATCATGGCCGACAGCGGACACCTGCGCATCCTCAACACGCTCGTGGTCGCCAGCGCCAGCTTCTCCAGCGGCGTCGTCGTCGCCACCATCGTCAACGACGGCAACAAGGCCGACGAGCTGACCGGCATCACCAGCCCGGACGGCACGGTCGACCTCACCGGTGACGGCACCATCGACCCCGGCGCCGCGGTGAGCCTCAGCGCCGGGAGCGAGCTGTCGGCGACCATCAGCAGCCTGACCGCCCTGCCGGGCGAGACGATCACCCTGCACCTGCGGTTCACCCGGGCCGACCCGGTGACGATCCACACGGTCGTGGTGCCGGCGAGCGGCCCCTACGCCTCGATCACGCCGGCTCCGACCCCGTCCCCCACCTAGGTCCGCAGCTCTCGAGGCTCAGGTCTCGAACTTGTAGCCGAGCCCACGCACCGTGACGATGTGCTTCGGGTTGGCCGGGTCCGGCTCGACCTTGCCGCGCAACCGCTTCACGTGCACGTCCAGGGTCTTGGTGTCCCCGACGTAGTCCGAGCCCCAGACCCGGTCGATGAGCTGGCCGCGGGTGAGCACCCGGCCGGCGTTGCGCAGCAGCAGCTCGAGCAGCTCGAACTCCTTCAGCGGCATCGCCACCGGCTCGCCCCCGACGCTGACGACGTGGCGGTCGACGTCCATCCGCACCGGGCCCGCCTCCAGCGTGGGCGGCACGAGTTCGTCCGGCTCGCCGCGGCGGCGGAGCACCGCGCGGATCCGGGCGACCAGCTCGCGGGCCGAGTAGGGCTTGGTGACGTAGTCGTCGGCCCCGAGCTCCAGGCCCACCACCTTGTCCACCTCGCCGTCCTTGGCAGTCAACATGATCACCGGTACGGCGGACCCGGCGCGCAGCGCCCGGAACACGTCGGTGCCCGACAGTCCGGGCAGCATCAGGTCAAGCAGCACCAGGTCGGCGCCGTGCCGCTCGAACTGCTCGAGCGCCGCAGGCCCCGTCTCGGCCAGGTCGACCTCGAACCCCTCCCGGCGCAGCATGTAGGACAAGGCGTCGCGGAACGACTGCTCGTCCTCGACGACCAGGATGCGGGTCACGTGCGTCCTTCCGATCCGGCCGCGACAGGAAGTCGCAGCGTGAAGGTGGAGCCGGTGCCCTCGGCGCTCCACACGGTCGCCTCGCCACCGTGGCCGGCGGCGACGTGCTTGACGATCGCGAGCCCCAGGCCGGTCCCCCCGGTGTCCCGGGACCGGGCCGAGTCGACCCGGTAGAAGCGCTCGAAGATCCGGTCCCGCTCCACCTGGGCGATCCCGGGGCCCTCGTCGGTCACGCTGAGCTCGGCGATGTGCCCGTCCGGGCCGTCCACCTCGTTGATCGAGACGGCCACCCGGCTTCCTTCGGGCCCGTAGCGGACCGCGTTGTCGACCAGGTTGCCCACCGCGGTGACCAGCTGCCGGGAGTCGCCCATCACCTTGAGGCCGCGGACCGACCCGCAGACGAGGTTGATGCCGCGAGCCTCCGCGGTGAGCCGGCTGCGGTCGACCGCCTCGGCCACCACGTCGTCCAGGCTCACCAGCGCCGGCGCCTCGAGTGGGTCGTGGCCCTGCAGGCGGGACAGCTCGATGACGTCCTGCACCAGGCGCGTCAGGCGGTCGGACTCGTGCTGCATCCGGCCGGCGAACCGGCGTACGGCCTCGGGGTCGTCGGCCGCGTCGGTCAGCGCCTCGGCCAGCAGCGCCATCGCGCCCACCGGGGTCTTGAGCTCGTGGCTGACGTTGGCGACGAAGTCGCGGCGGATCTCGTCGACCCGGCGGGTCTCGGTGCGGTCCTCGACCAGCACCAGCACCAGCGCGGACCCGAGAGGCGCGACCCGCGCCTGCACGGCGGTGGTGGCGGAGCCGAGCGGTCCGCGGGCCAGCTCGAGCTCCAGCTCGCGGATCTCCCCGTCCCGGCGGACCGCCCGGACCAGCC
>JAVEDA010000268.1 GCA_030841195.1 Actinomycetota bacterium
CCTGGTCGCGCGCTACTACAACGACGAGAACGGGGTGCTGGTCAGGGAGGTCGACAGCGTCCGGCGGAGTTACACCATCACCTACACAAACGAAGCCAACGGGAAGTCGGTGTCGACCAAACTCGGCGGGCCGGTCTTCTACGAGTTCGCGGCGGACGGCTCCTACACCTACTCGATCATCGGGCGCGAGCGCATCTTCCTGGCCACGGGCACCGGGCCGGTCGCCAGCGAGGTCGGCCGGATCACCATTCACGTGGCCGCGGACGGCACCCAGACCACAACCTTCGAGGCCGGCCGGTGGGAGGACATTAACGCCGGGGTATGCGCCTATCTGACCTGACCAGTGATGTGCCTATGTCGGGGGGATCGGCGTGTCGTCCATGGTCTCGCGCAGCATGCCGGCGAGTGTCTGCAGCAACGTCCACGCCATGATTGTGTTGCGCTGCACAAGCGGCTGGAAGTCCCACAGCGTTATTCCCTGGCAGACGAGCTCGCCGTCAGCGGTCACCGTGGCAGAGCGGGCCTGCCCGTCGATAAGTGCGATCTCCCCGAAGTGGTCCCCAGGATGCAACGTACGTCGAAACACGCCGTGCACGGTCACCGTCGCTGTGCCCGACTCGATGAGGTAGAACGCCGCCGCGTCCGAGCCCTCCTTGGTGACCGTCTCGCCGGACGCGAACACCCGCTGAGTGAACAGTCGCGCGATGGCGTCGCGATCGGGCCCGGCCAGCGCGGAGAACAAGGGCACGTGCACGAGCAGGTCGCCCGAGACCGGCGGCGCTGCCGGTGCCAGTGTCGGCGCGACGCCAGCAGACCGCGTCACCGCTCGGCACTGCAGCAGGTAGAGCCGCCCGCCCGCGAAGGCCCACTCGATGTCACGCTCCGCGCCGTACACCCGTTCACAGTCGTCGGCCAGGGCCGACAGAGCCTGCAGGTGATCGTCCTGCAGACACAGAGCCTCGACGAGGTCGGCTGCGACCTCCTCGTCCACGGTGCCGCCGTCCGAGGCGGAGCGGATCGCGAACTTCTTGAGGCCTGGCCGTCGCTCGAGCACCTCGCCCCCGCGGGCTACCCGGTACGAGTCGGGAATGACCCGGCCCGCCACCACCGCCTCACCCAGGCCCCAGCTCGCTTCGATCATCCGCTCGTCCGCGCCGGTGATGGGGTTGCGCGTGAACATCACACCAGCCGTCTCCGGCTGAAGCAGTGACTGCACCACCACGCCCACGCTCGGCCTGGCGAAGACTCCGAGTCGCTTGCGATACGTGATGGCCGAGTCGGAGTTGGCTGACCACCAGACTTCCCGGACGGCCGACTCCACGTCGTCAGCCGACGGCACGTTGAGGACCGTGATGTGCTGCCCGGCGAAGCTCGCCCCAGCACTGTCCTCGTCGACCGCGGACGACCGCACCGCCAGGGGCATCGGCAGCGGTCGCACGGCATCACGCAGCGCGGCCGTGGCATCGACCTCGCCGGACGCGATCGCGTCAACCGCGGGTCCCGGCAGGGCGACACCCGGTGGCACCGGCAGTCCAGCCCGCAGCGCGTCTCCCAGACCCACAGCCTTCCCGCCGTACAGCTCCTCCTTGTCCGCATCGACCAGCAGGACGATGCCGCTCACCCGAGGACCGTCACGGTGCCCGCGTCACCGTCCACCCGGACGAGGGTCCCGTCGGCGATCCGCTCGGTGGCATCGCGGGTGCCGACGACACCGGGGATGCCGTACTCCCGAGAGACGATCGCCGCGTGCGACAGAGCACCTCCGCTGTCGGTGACGATCGCGCTGAGCAACGGCAGCAGGATGTTGAAGGCCTCGGTGGTCGCCTCGGTCAGCAGCACATCGCCCCGCTGAATGCGGTCGAAGTCCGACGCACCGGCGACCCGCCGCACGATCCCTTCCCGTACGCCCGAGCTGGCACCCAGGCCGCGGATCACCGTTTCCTCATGAGCCTCTTCCGATACTGCAAACATCTCGCCCATCGCTGTGCCGATCGCAGCCATGAGCCGCGCCATCGGCGGCGGGAGCGCCGACGGGTCCGGCATCGGTGGCGGACTGTCCCCCAGGTGCATCGGGGCGTCCTTCGCGGTGTACGTCCGGTGGTAGGTGTGGCGGCCCTCCAGCTCCTCGGCCGTCGGCGTCGGCGATCCATCCAGCATCGCGCACATCTCGTCGATGTCCGCGAAGACGAAGTGTTCAGGATCGTGCAGACGCCCACGTTCCGCGAGTCGCCGGCCGGCTGCCAGCGCGGCACGGCGCATCAGACCGGACGCCCAGATGTCTCCGTAGACACCGCGCTCGTCGCGCACCGAGTACCCGACTCTGGCCTCCTCGAGCAGCGCGTCGTAGTTCTCGCGATGCTCCTCCGGAACGTGGCTGCGGACGCCGGCAACCTGCTGGTCGAGGTCCGATGCCACAGCTGTCTCGTCGATCGCGGTTCGGATCGAGCGCAGGAGCACGTCGGGCAGCTCGAGTGCGCAGTGGTTCGAGATGTCGAATCCGTCGAGCAGTCGGTACCCGACGAAGTCGAGGTAGTCGTTGAGCGCCTGACCGGTGGCGCTGGGTTCTCGCCGTAGGCGCTCGAGGAGTGCCCCGGGATCCTCGTCTGATCCGAGCGCTTCGCGCGCGGCATCGTCGGCGCGGTAGGCAGCGATCAGCGTGGCGTGCTGCGGCGAGCTTCCACCGGAGACCGTTGATGCGCCGCGCATCAGACCGAGCAGCTTCACCGTCGGCAGACCGGTCCACTGCCTGACCTGGGCGAGGAAGTCGCCCGGGGGGATGACGGCGGTGCCGGTGAAAGCCATGTGCTGTCTGATCATCGAGACGTGGTTGTCGCGGCAGAGCAGCAGGTGGTCCGTCAGCTCCTTGTCCGTCAGCCGGTCCGGCTCGATCGCCTGGATCTCGCGGTTGGCCTCCACCGATGCCGGCTTGCGAACCTCCTGCCACTCCTGGGCGCTGTCACGCCACAGCTTGCGGTCGAACACCTCGGCGGCGCGCTGGACGCGGTCGGGGAACGCTTCGGGGGGAACGGGCACCATCTGGCCGTAGCAGAACCCATTCACGTAGGCGGTCCGTCTGGTCTGGAACGGAGCGCCGTAGTACGCCGTCATGTCGGCGTACCCGAGGCTGAACGGCTCCGGATGCACCTCCGCCCAGTAGGCGGTGACCGGTCGGGGGAAGTGCAGCGGATCCAGGTCCCACGACCCTGGTCCGGGTGGCTCGAACGTCAGTTGCTGCTTCGCATGGGCGTCCATGGCGTGCCTTCTCGAGGTGGACCATCAGTGTTGTCTTCGCAGAACGTCGCGGACAAGGGGTTGGCCGCCGTCGGTCGGACCAGCAGCAGGTCATTCCACCGCAATGGCTTGCATTGCGACCGCCGATCAGCCGACCAGTGCGTCCAGGGCAGCGTCGACGTCGGCCTCGGTCGAGTAGAGGTGGAACGAGGCGCGCAGGGCACCGGCCCGGGTAGCCGCCCGGATGCCGGCCCGCTCCAGCTTGGCCGCGGCATCCGGCACCGTGGTGGACACGATGGCCGACCCGGCGGGCGGCAGCCCGAGGCCGGCCCGGAACCGGTCGGCCAGCGCCACGTCGTGGGCCCGGACCTGCTCGATGCCGACCTGCTCGAGCAGCTCGAGGGCCGGCGCGGTGCCTACCCAGCTGAACCAGGCCGGTGACACGTCGAAGCGGCGGGCGTCGGCGGCCAGCCGCAGGGGTGGCCCGTAGTACGACGTGTGGACGTCGGCGCCGGCGTACCAGCCGGCGTTGATCGGCCGCAGCCGCTCCTGAAGGCGCTGGGACAGCGCGAGGAACGCCGAGCCCCGTGGCGACATCAGCCACTTGTAGCCGACGCAGGCGAACGCGTCGACCTGGCTGGCGTCGACCGGCAGCCAGCCGACGGCCTGGCTGCCGTCGACGACGACGAGCGCGTCGACCTCGCGGGCCGCGGCGACGACGTCGTCCAGATCGGCGATCTCACCGGTCGACGACTGGACCAGGCTGGTCGCGACCAGCGTGGTGCCCGGGGTGATCTCGTCGAGCAGCCGGTCGGTGGGGACGGTGACGACCTGGACCCCGCGGTCCTGGTGGACCAGCCACGGGAACAGGTTCGAGGTGAACTCGACGTCCGGGACGACTACCCGCGCGCGGTCCGGCAGCGAGGCCGCGACCAGGCCGAGCAGCTCGGACACGGTGCCGCCGACCGCGACCCGACTCGGCTGCACCTGCACGAGGCGGGCGAACGCCCGGCGGGCTCGCTCGGTCGACTCGCCCCAGGGCTCCCAGCTCTCCGAGCCGTGCCGCCACACCTCCAGGGCCCGCTGGAGCTCGTCCCAGGCGGTCGCGGGCGGCAGCCCGTAGCTCGCGGTGTTGAGCCAGCCCGGCTCGGGGTCCCAGAGGGCGCGCGCGTCGGCGAGGTCCATGGCCCGATCCTGCCCCGTCCTCAGCGGAAGGCCGCGATCACCTCGCCGAACCGCTCCAGCGAGGTCGGGTCGGCGAGGTCGGGCACCCGCACCGCCACCTCACCCACCCCGGCCTCGGCGAGCTCCCGCAGTCGGCCGACCTGGTCGGCCACCGTGCCTGCGTTGACGGTGGCCGCATAAGCCTCCGCGCTTCGTCGGCGCGGCCGTCGCGCCTCCACCAGCTCGGCCACCTGGGCGTCGTCCCGGCCGACCAGCACGGTCGACAGGTGCGACAACGCGACCGACGTCGGGTCTCGCCCGGCGTCGAGGCAGTGCTGGCGCAGCACGGCCGCTTTCCGGCGTACGACGTCGAGCCCGCCCATCACGTTGGCCGCGTCGGCGTAGCGCGCTGCGAGCCGCAAGGTGCGCTGCTCGCCACCGCCGCCGACGACCAGCGGTAGGTGCTCCTGCAGCGGCCGCGGGTAGCAGAGCGTCTCCGGCAGGTCGAGCACCCGGCCGTGGAACGGCGGGCTGCCGGGACCCCACAGCACCGGCAGCAGCTGCAGCGCGTCCTCGAGCAGGGCGTAGCGGTCGGCTGTCGCCGGGAAGTCCCAGCCGTAGGCGCGGTGCTCCTCGGCGAACCAGGCCAGCCCGACGCCGCACACCGCGCGCCCGCCGCTGAGCACGTCGAGGGTCGCGACGATCTTCCCCAGGTGCGCGACGTTGCGGTAGGTGATGCCGCTGACCAGGGTGCCGAGCCGGACCCGCTGGGTGCAGGCCGCGAGGAAGGCCAGCGTGGTCCAGCTCTCCAGCATGTCGTCGAACGGCCGGCCGACCTGGGGGATCTGCCGGAAGTGGTCCATGACGTAGATCGCGTCGAAGCCCACGGTCTCGGCGCCGACGGCCGTGCTGCGCAGCCACTCGCGGGTCGCGGGCGCCCCGCCGGGCGCGACGAACTCGCCCAGGTGCAGGGCGAACCGCAGCCCGGTCGGATCCTCGTGCTGGCGGCGCGCGGCCGCGGCGGCCCGGGCGAACGGCGCCGCCACCACCCGCACCGGCACCGGCGCCAGCACGTCGTCGTACCCCTCCGACGGCAGGTGGTCGCGCACGGCCGGCCAGTCCCGCAGCTGGCCGGCGAGCACGTCGGCCGGGATGTGCTTCGACCGGGCCCGGTTGCGCGCCCGGCACTCCGCGGCCGGGGTGTCGAAGGCGACCGCGACGCAGGGCAGACCCTGCTTCCGGGCCAGCGCCAGCCAGGCCGTACGCCGGTCGGCGTCCAGGCCGAGGGTGTCGACCACGGTGGTGAGCCGTCGCCCGACCCGCAGCCGGACGACGTCCTCGAGCAGGGCGAACGCGTCAGCGCTGGCCGTGACGTCGTCCTCGCCGGCGCCCACGACCGCCCGCAGCCGGTCGCTGGACACCACGGCGTCGGGCGGGAAGTGCGCCGCCGCCCAGGTCGACTTCCCGGAGGCACCCGGGCCGACGAGCACCACCAGGCAGGGTGCCGGCAGGTGGACGCCCTCGGTCACCTGGTCAGCCCACGACCCGGGCGGCGACGGGTGTGCCCAGCTCGACGGTCCGGCTGACCGTGCAGAGCCGGTCGTGCGACCGGCGTACGGCCTCGGGGAGCAGCTCCCGGGCGGCGTCCCCACCCGTCCCGGCCGGGAACGAGACGCGGAAGGTGACGGCCAGGTCCACCATCCGGTTGCCCCCGTCGTCGCGCACCTTCTCGGCGTCGACCTGCACCTCGAACACGTCCGGCTCCGCCCGCCGCGACGTCAGCGTGGCGACGTCGATCGCGGTGCACGCACCGATCGCGGCGAGCAGCAGCTCGGTCGGGGTGAACGCCTCGCCGGTCCCGTCCCCGACGGTCAGCGTGCCGCCGCGCACGTTGCCTGCAGTGAAGACGCCGTCGGGCTCGCGGGACACGGTGACGACGCGGTGCGTGGGAGCTGCCATGGCGTGAGGCTGCCAGACCGAGCCGCCGGTGGCCAACGGGTACTGTCAGCCGCGTGGATGTGCTGGCTCGCAACAACGTGACCGTGTCCGGCCGTCCGGACGGGCCGCCGATGCTGTTCGCACACGGCTTCGGCTGCGACCAGAACATGTGGCGCTACGTGACCCCAGCATTCGCCGACTCGCACCGCATCGTGCTCTTCGACCACGTCGGTGCCGGCGGCTCGGACCTGACCGCCTACGACCGGCAGCGGTACTCCGACCTGTCCGGCTACGCCGACGACGTGCTCGACATCTGCAGCGCCCTGGACCTCACCGACGTCACTTTCGTCGGGCACTCGGTGAGCGCGATGATGGGTGTGATCGCGGCGACCAAGGAGCCGGAGCGCTTCAGCAGGCTCGTGCTCGTGGGCCCGTCGCCGCGCTACACCGACGACGGCGACTACGTGGGCGGCTTCACCACCGAGGACATCGAGGGGCTGCTCGAGTCGCTGGACAGCAACTACCTCGGCTGGTCCAGCGCCATGGCGCCGGTGATCATGGGCAACCCGGACCGGCCGCAGCTCGGCGACGAGCTGACCAACAGCTTCTGCCGCACCGACCCCGAGATCGCCCGGGACTTCGCCCGGGTCACCTTCACGGCGGACAACCGGGTCGAGCTGTCTCAGGTGCGGGTGCCGACCCTGGTGCTGCAGTGCTCGGACGACGTGATCGCCCCTGCCGCGGTCGGTGCCTACGTCCACGAGCAGGTCGCCGGCAGCACCCTGGTGCAGCTCGAGGCGACCGGTCACTGCCCCAACCTCAGCGCACCGGAGGAGACGGCGGCGGCGATCCGCGCGTTCCTGGACCGACAATGACGCCCGCAGGGCCGTGACTGCCGACGACCCGCTGACCCCGGACAGCGCCGAGGACCTGTACGAGAACGCTCCGTGCGGGTACATCTCCACGCTCCCGGGCGGCAGGATCGTCCGGGTCAACCAGACGTTCCTG
>JAVEDA010000289.1 GCA_030841195.1 Actinomycetota bacterium
GGCCGCACCGTGTCCCTCGGCGACATCCTCGGCCCGGAGTTCGCGGCCTCGCCCTCGGAGATGTTCGGGCCGGACCGCTTCCACCCGTCGGTGGCCGGCTACGCCAGCGCCGCGGCCGCGATGCTGCCCTCAGCCTGCGCCGCGCTGGGCGTCTGGTTCGGCGGCGAGGCCGAGCCGGCACCCGACCTGGCCCGCGGCGAGGGCGTCCGGCCCATCTCGCTGGCCGCCGCCGAGGCGGCCGATGAGCCCGGCACCGAGGTGGCCGGCGCCCAGGTCGGCGGCCGGGACCGGGGCCCGCGCGGGCGCTGGGCGCTGCTCCGCCGCCGACCGGGGGCCGACACCGACGAGATGCAGGCCACCGCCGAGGAAGACGCCCCGCTGAGGTAGCGTGGCGTTGTTACCAGCCGGTAATATCGGCTGCCCGCCCCCTGGAGGTCCCCGTGCCCGAGGCAGTGATCGTCGCCACCGCGCGCAGCCCGATCGGCCGCGCCATGAAGGGCTCGCTGGTCGACGTACGCCCCGACCACCTGGCCGCGACCATCGTGCGGGCGGCCCTGGACAAGGTCCCCGGCCTCGACCCTCGGACCCTGGACGACCTGATGCTCGGCTGCGCCGAGCCGGAGGCGAAGCAGGGTGTCAACATGGCCCGCCGGGTCGCCGTGTCGCTGGGCTACGACACCCTGCCCGGCACCACGGTGAACCGGTTCTGCGCGTCGTCGGTGCAGACGTCGCGGATGGCGTTCCACGCCATCAAGGCGGGCGAGGGGCACGCCTTCGTCTCGGCCGGCGTCGAGTGCGTGTCGCAGTACCCGGCGTTCACCGGGGCCGGCGCCGGGCGCGAGGAGTACCTCGACCCCGACTTCGACGAGGCGCGGGCCCGGACCGAGGCGACGGCGGCCTCGAACCAGGCCTGGCGCGACCCGCGCGAGGACGGCCTGCTGCCCGACGTGTACATCGCGATGGGTCAGACCGCCGAGAACCTGGCCACCTCCCGGGGGATCAGCCGGGCCGAGCAGGACGAGTTCGGGGTCCGCTCGCAGAACCTGGCCGAGAAGGCGATCGCGGACGGCTTCTTCGACCGCGAGATCACGCCGGTCACCACGCCGTCGGGCACCGTGGTGTCCCGCGACGACGGCCCGCGGCCGGGCGTGACGCTCGAGGGCGTCTCGGGGCTGCGCACGGTCTTCCGCGAGCAGGGCACGGTCACCGCCGGCAACTGCTGCCCGCTCAACGACGGCGCCGCGGCCGTCGTGATCATGAGCGATACCCGGGCCGCCGAGCTCGGGCTGACGCCGTTGGCCCGGATCGTGTCGACCGGCGTCTCCGGGCTCTCGCCCGAGATCATGGGGCTCGGACCGGTCGAGGCGTCCCGGCGGGCCCTCGCCCTGGCCGGCATGACGGTCGACGACATGGACCTGGTCGAGATCAACGAGGCCTTCGCGGCCCAGGTCATCCCGTCGTACCAGGACCTGGGCATCGACCTGGACCGGCTCAACGTGCATGGCGGCGCGATCGCCCTGGGCCACCCGTTCGGCTCGACCGGCGCGCGGATCACCACGACGCTGCTGAACGGGCTGCAGAGCCGGGACAAGGAGTTCGGCCTCGAGACCATGTGCGTCGGCGGCGGCCAGGGCATGGCCATGGTGCTGCAGCGCCTGAGCTGAGCTTTCGCCCCCTGCTGAAAATGATCACGGTTCCGTGATCGTTGGTGGTCGACCGCGGTGAATTCGTCGCGGTAGGTGTGAGTTGATCACGGTTCCGTGATCATTTTGAGGTGGGCGGCGGCGGTGGTGGTGCTGCTGAGCTTTCTCAGAGGCGGCGGCGTACGTCGGCCAGCAGGCGGGCCGCTTGCTCCACCTGGAGCCGGGCCGGCCCGTGCTCGAGGACGTCCCAGTAGACGTCAGTGTCGGGCGGCACCAGCTCCAGGGCCGCCAGCAGGTCATGGCCGGTCACCGCGACCTGGTCGCCGGCCGCGAAGTCGGCCAGCTCCGGCAGGGGGCGCCACTGGAAGCCGCCGCTGCCGACCGCGACCCGCTCCAGTGCGGCCGCCGCGTCCGCCATCGCCTGGGCTGCGCCGCGGGCGGCCTGGGCCCGGCTCCGGTAGGGCGGCATCCCGTCCTCCGGCGGCGCGGGCGGTCCGGCCAGGCGGGCCGCGGACAGCGTGCGCAGGCGGTCGGCGACCCGGCGTACGTCGGCCGCCAGCTCGTCGGCGAGCGGGGCCCAGCCCTCGTCCGGCACCCGGGCACCCTACCGGCGGGTGCCGCGGACTCGATCGGTCCCCTATCCGTCCCTTCCGGGGGTTGTGGCAACCGGCCGGGTTGAGGCAGTCTCGGAGCCATGGTTCGCTAAGTCGCTCTGGAGGCGCCGATGTCCCTGCACCACTCCGAGGCAACCCACCAGCAGCTCGTCGAGCGGGTGCCACAGGCGACAGGGCGCGATCTGCCCCAGTGGTTCGAGACCCTCGAGAACGGTCCCGGCCTGCTCCGCTTCGACGAGCGAGTCAACTGGCTGCGCGACGAGCACAACATCTCGCACGGCCACGCCTCGGCGATCGTGCACGAGCATGACCTGCTGCGGGGCGCCCGCCGCGTCACGTGACGCCGGACGAGGCCCGCGCTTTCCTGCGTTCCAACCACGGCGCAGTCCTGGCCACGTTCCGCCGGGACGGACGGCCGCAGCTCTCGCCGGTGACTGCAGGGCTCGACGACGCCGGCCGGGTCGAGATCTCCAGCCGCACCACGGCGATGAAGGTGAAGAACCTGCGCCGTGACCCGCGGATCTCGCTGTGCCTGCTCAACCCGGGGTTCTACGGCGCCTGGGGCCAGGTCGAGGGCACCGCGGAGATCGTGGACCAGCCGGAGGCACTCGACCTGCTGGTCGGCTACTACCGGCGGATCGCTGGCGAGCACCCGGACTGGGACGAGTACCGGCAGGCGATGATCGACGAGAAGCGGGTGCTCGTGCGGTTCGCCATCGACCGCGCCGGCCCGACCGTCGAAGGCTGACCGGCCGGCCCGGGAACGACGACGGGCCGCATCCCTGGCGAGAGGGTTACGGCCCGTCGAGGTACGACGTTAGCGCGACGCCGCTAGTCGCCGCGCAGGATGGCGATCAGGCGAAGCATCTCGATGTACAGCCAGACCAGCGTGACGACCAGTCCGAAGGCCGCCAGCCAGGAGTACCGCTCGGGGATCCCGTTCTTGACGCCCTGCTCGGCGAAGTCGAAGTCGAGGATCAGCATCGCGGCCGCGAGGCCGACGGCGAAGAGGCTGATCGCGATGCCGAACGGACCCGAGCGGAGGCCGAAGTCGCCACCGCCGCCGAACAGCATCACGACCAGGTTGACCAGGCAGAAGACCAGGTAGCCACCCATCGCGATCAGCACGGTGCGCCTGAACTTGGGCGTCGCCCGCACCTTGCCGCTCTTGTACGCCGCCAGGGTGACCGCGAAGACGCACATGGTCGCCACGACAGCCGTCGCGACGATGCCTGGCCACCGGTCCTCGAACACCCGGCTGATGCCACCGACGAAGAGGCCCTCGGCCGCGGCGTAGGACAGGATCAGCGCCGGGTTCGTCGACTGCTTGAACGAGACAACCAAGCCAAGGACCAGGCCGGCGATGGCGCCACCGAAGGTGAGGACCGGGTTGTTCAGGAAGTAGGCGGCTGCCGCCAACGGCAGCAGCACGGCGAACATCAGGCCGGTCTTGACGACGACGTCGTCGATCGTCATCCGGCCGGTGTCGACCCCGGTGGCCGCCGGCGCGGCGTACATGTCCTCCAGCTGGCCGGCCGTGGCGGTCGGCGCCTCGTTGAACGAGGCGTAGCCCTTCTGCGAGAAGGCCTTGCTGTTGTTGAAGACCGGATTGCGGCTCTCCATGACATCCCTCCAAAGGGGTGCCCGCGGGGGGTCGCGGAACACTTTCGTGCCCAGCCTAACGACAACGGCAGGGTGCCCGTTCCCGTTCCGGGCCGCGACCACCCGGGTGCCCGGGGCGGGAGTCGAACCCGCACGCCTCTCGGCCAGGGCTTTTAAGGCCCCTGCGTATGCCAGTTCCGCCACCCGGGCCGGGCATCGGTGCTCGCGCCGTGCTCCTGAGGACGGTACCGCGCTACAGGTAGACCTGGCGGGCGTGCAGCGCGTGCGCGCCGGCGACCTTGTCCAGGAAGAGCATGCCGTCCAGGTGGTCGACCTCGTGCTGGAGGGCCCGCGCCTCGAACGCGTCGGTGGAGATCTCGACCTGCTCGCCGGTCCCGGGCACAACAGCGCGCAGGACCAGCCGGGTGGCGCGCTTCACGTCGCCGGTGAGGTCCGGCACCGACAGGCAACCCTCCCGGCCCCGCTCCCAGCGGGTCGCGGCCACCACGACGGGGTTGGCCAGCACCATCGGCCCGTGCCCGGTCCGCGCCTTGGGGTGCCCGGTGACGTCGAGGGAGACGACCCGCCAGGGCACGCCGAGCTGAGGCGCGGCCAGCCCGACGCAGCCCGGCTCGGACCGCTGGGTGGCCAGCAGGTCCGCGGCCAGCGCGACCACGTCGGGGTCGAGCGGGTCAACCGCCGTCGCCGCGCTCGACAGAACAGCGGCCGGGGCCAGTACGGCCGGCCGCACCCGCCCGTCGGGCAGCGGCGGCAGCATCAGAGGACGTCGGGGTCGAGCACCCGCATCGACACCTCGACGCCGAGCTCGAGGCCGGTTGCCACCAGGTCCCGGTCGAGCTGCTCCGGGTCGACGGCTGCCGGCAGGTCCACTTCGGCGAGCAGCACGTACAGCTCGCCGCTGAGGCGGGTCGAGAGGTCGGTGACGTTGCCGCCGGCCTCGGCCACGACCGCGGTGACCGCGGAGACGATCCCCGGCCGGTCGGCTCCGTGCACCGACACGAGGTAGGTCGCCCCGAGCGGGGTCGCCGGCGCCTCGGCGGGCACCTCGCGGACCGACACCTGCAGCGACCCGTCGGCCGACAACGGTGCGAGCGCTGCCTCGGCCTCGGTGGCGGTGACGTCCGCGGCGGCGACGAGCACCATCGCGAAGTGCCCGCGCAGGATCGACATGGTCGAGTCCTCGAGATTGGCGCCGAGCCCGGCCAGCAGCCGGGTGGTGTCGGCGATGATGCCGGGCCGGTCCCGGCCGATCACTGTGACCACGAGCTGGACCCGGCCGCTGGTCACCGGGACGCCTCGCTGAACTCCTCCCGCGGCCGCTGCAGCGAGCCGAGGGAGACGATGTCGCGGCGGAAGAACAGCGCCAGGGTCCAGTCCAGGATGACCCGGATCTTGCGGTTCAAGGTGGGCACCCGGCTCACGTGGTAGGTCCGGTGCATGAACCAGGCCGGGAAGCCGCGCAGCTTGACGCCGTAGACCTGCGCCACCCCCTTGTAGAGGCCAAGGGAGGCCACCGACCCGACATACTTGTGGGCGTAGGCGTTGGGCGTCCGACCGTTGAGCACCAGGGCGATGTTGCTGCCGAGCACCTTCGCCTGCCGTACGGCGTGCTGGGCGCTCGGTCCGGTGGTCGCACCGGGGCCGGCCGTGAGGTCGGGCACCGCCGCCCCGTCGCCCGCCGACCAGGCACCCTCGACGCCCTCGACCCGCAGGTCGGGACGGCACTTCACCCGGCCCTTCTCGTCCAGCGGCAGGCCGGTGCGGGTCAGCATCGGGTTGGCCCTGACGCCGGCCGTCCAGACCAGCGTCTCGGCGTCGAACTCCTCGCCGTCGGACAGCACGATGTGCCCGTCGACGCAGGACACCAGCCGGGTGTTGAGCCGGACATCGATCTTGCGCTTGACCAGCTCGCCGACGGTGTAGCGGCCCAGGTCCTCGCCCACCTCGGGCAGGATCCGTCCGGTCGCCTCCACCAGCACGAACCGGATGTCACCCTTCGACAGCTCCGGGTAGTAGCGGGTGGCATACATCGCCATGTCCTCGAGCTCGGCCAATGCCTCGATGCCGGAGTAGCCGCCGCCGACGAACACGAACGTGAGCAGCCTGCGGCGGGCCGCGTGGTCGGCGATGCTCGTGGCGATGTCGAGCTTGTCGAGCACCTGGTTGCGCAGCGCGATGGCTTCCTCGACCTGCTTGAAGCCGATGCCC
>JAVEDA010000332.1 GCA_030841195.1 Actinomycetota bacterium
CCGTCACCGCTGTCCTCCGCCACCTGACCGAGCCTGCCGCGCAGGCCCGGCCGAAGGAGACCCGCGCGAGGCGTCTGTGGACGGCAGATCCCGATCACCGGTCTTGTGGACGGACGCCGGTGGGCGCGGGAACGATGTCCCCGTGCAGCAGCCGGCAGCCGACCAGCCCCGACCCGGACCGTCCCGGGCCGGCCAGCTGGGTGCCCGGGCGGCCCGGCGCGGCCGCAGCGACCTCGAGGCCCGGCTGCTGCGCCTGCGTCAGCGGTCGTTCCTCATCGGCCAGGTCGCGGTGGCGGCGGCCGTGGCGTGGTTCGTGGCCCACGACCTGCTCGACCACCCGCAGCCGTTCTTCGCCCCGGTCGCCGCGATCGTCAGTCTCGGCATCTCCTACGGTCAGCGGCTGCGCCGGGTCGTCGAGGTCACTGTCGGAGTCGCGGTCGGTGTCGCGGTCGCCGACGTCTTCGTCCGGCTGGCCGGCACCGGCGTGTGGCAGGTCGCCCTGGTCGTCGCGCTGTCGATGACCGTTGCGGTGCTGCTCGACGGCGGTCCGCTGATCGCGACCCAGGCCGCGGTCCAGTCGGTCGTGGTCGTCACCCTGCTGCCGCTGCCGTCCCAGGGCTTCAGCCGCTGGACCGACGCCGTGATCGGCGGCGCGGTCGCGCTGGTGGCCGCCGCGGTGGCCCCGCAGTCACCGCTGCGCCGGCCGCGCGAGGAGGCGGCCCGGGTGCTGGACGAGCTGGCCGCACTGCTGCACGACGCCGCGGCGGCCGGGCGGGCCGGCGACGTGGCCCGGGCCGAGGCCACCCTGGCTCGGGCCCGCGCCACCGACAAGGCGCTCGACGACCTGCGGGCGGCCGCCGCCGAGGGTCTGGACGTCGTGCGCAGCTCGCCGTTCCGCCGCCGGCACCGGGCCCAGGTGGAGGGGGTGGCCGAGCTGGCCCAGCCTGTCGACCGTGCGGTCCGCAACGCCCGGGTCCTGGCCCGGCGGGTCGTCGCCGCGACCCGCTACGCCGAGCAGATTCCGACGGCGTACCTCGACCTGGTAGACGACCTCGGCGAGGTGACCGGCCAGCTGGCCGACGCCCTGGCCCAGCGACGGCTGACCGCCGACCTGCGACCGGAGCTGGAGCGGCTGGCCCAGGCAACCTCGACGGCTGGCCAGTCGGCGCCGATGTCGGCGACGGTGGTGCTGGCTCAGGTCCGTTCGATCGTCGTCGACCTGCTGGAGCTCACCGGGTTGGACGAGGGCGAGGCCCTGGCCCGGGTGCCGCGGCCGGAGTCGTGACCCGGACGCTGCTCACTCGCCGGGCAGCTCCACCGAGAGCTCGTGCCGGGCCAGCTCCTCGACGTTGACGTCCTTGAACGTCAGCACCCGCACGTTCTTGACGAACCGGGCCGGCCGGTACATGTCCCACACCCACGCGTCGGACATCGTCACCTCGAACCAGACCTCGCCGCCCTCGGTGCTCCGCGGCGTCACCTCGACGGCATTGGTGAGGTAGAACCGCCGCTCGGTCTCGACCACGTAGCCGAAGAGACCGACGACGTCGCGGTACTCCTTGTAGAGCTGCAGCTCCATGTCCGACTCGTACTTCTCCAGGTCCTCCGCGCTCACGCCAGCACCTCCTCGACGTCGTCGACCAGGGCGCCCTCGTCGACCAGGTCGTCCAACCGGACCAGGGTGCGGACCGGCACTCGTTCGTCCGGGCCGTGCCGCAACACGCGTCGGGCCACGTTGACGTAGGAGAAGCGGTGCTCGGCGCACGGCCCGTGCTCGTCCAGCGCCGCGTTGTGCACCGGCGTGACGTAGCCCTTGTGCCCGAGGAAGTCGTAGGCCGGGAAGATCTCGTGCAGCCCGGCCATGATCCGGTCCCGGGTGACCTTGGCCAGCACCGACGCCGCCGCGATCGAGGCGCTCACCCGGTCGCCCTTCCAGACCGCCAGGCCTGGGGCCGGCAGGCCGCGCACCGGGAACCCGTCGGTCAGCACGTACGCCGGGGGCACCGCCAGCTGCGCGAGGGCCCGCCGCATGCCCTCGACGTTGCAGACGTGCAGACCCAGCCGGTCGACCTCCTGGGCCGGGATCACCACCACGGAGTACGCCGCCGCACGGGCCAGCACCTCGTCGTACACCCGGTCCCGGGCGGCCGGGGTGAGCAGCTTGGAGTCGGCCAGACCGGGCACCTGACCCCGACGCCCGGTGGGCAGCACGGCCGCGGCCACCACCAGGGGGCCGGCGCAGGCGCCGCGGCCGGCCTCGTCGGCGCCGGCGACCGGCGTGAGGCCGGCCCGCTCGAGCGCCTTCTCGTAGGCGTAGAGCCCGCCCTCGCGGCGCACGACGAACCGCGGCATCGCTCTCACCTGCCGCACCTCCCGCTCATCGCCGCCGAGCCTACGACTGCCGGCCCGCGCTCACCCGCCTGACGCGTCCAGAGCGGGCTGGTCGAAGGTAGCGGGGGTGTGCAGCAGGCGGGCGCGGTCCAGCGGCCAGACGATGGTGAAGGCCCGCCCGATCACGTCGTCGACGGGCACGAAGCCCTTGCCGGGCTGCTGGCGGTGGAAGCGGCTGTCCTCGGAGACCGACCGGTGGTCGCCCATCACCCAGAGCTCGCCGGCGGGCACGGTGTACGGCCCGAACTTCTCCTGCGACGGATCGTCGCCGGGGAACAGGTACGGCTCGTCCAGCGGCACCCCGTTCACCGTCACCCGGCCCCGGGAGTCGCAGCAGGCCACCTTGTCGCCGCCGACACCGATGACCCGCTTGATCAGGTCCTCCTCGCCGGCCGCCGGCGCCAGCCCGACGAAGACCAGGCCGTCCCGGACCAGGCCTAGCAGCCCGCCGCGGGAAGCCGTCTGCGGCCCGTTCAGCCAGCCGCCGGGGTCGCGGAACACGATCACGTCGCCGCGGTGGATCTCGTCCGGCTTGTCGGCCAGCTTGTTGACCAGTACCCGGTCGTTGACCAGCAAGGTGTTCTCCATCGACCCGGACGGGATGTAGAACGCCTGCACCAGGAACGTCTTG